>CALXUO010000064.1 GCA_944391695.1 uncultured Alphaproteobacteria bacterium | reverse complement strand
AAGTTTCTTTTATAAATCAAGCACTTAACCGAGTTCGAGTGTTGTAAATTTGAAATTTAAGTTTTGGGAGAATTTTCCGAACTCGTTTGAGAAAAAGTCTTTATTTTTCAATAGTTTGTCTGAGTTGGAATCTCGCCTGAGTCTCGGGATTGTTATTTATAAAAAGTCGGATTTGAAACTTGCTTAAAATAAAAGTTTTTGACATCAATGACAATTTATTTTTTAACCTTTGACATCGTGATATTAAAAGTTTACTTCTTTTCCAAGTTACCGAGAAGTTGATTTTACGAATTAATGACATCAACGACACTTAATCAAAAATAATAAAAAAACTGTTTTACAATCCCAAAGAATCGCGACATGACGTTTATATCAGATTCCTTTTGATAGTTATAACACATTGTAAATAGGTATTATTATGTTTATCCCAAATCTCCATAAATGACCCGTGGATAGCAGAATTTAGTAAAAGTAATAAAATATAAGCCCAATCTGAAACCAATCAAACCGGGCTAAATTTTGAAGTTTTTAGACTTAACGTTTATTTCTATTCAGGATACTAACAGCCACTTTTTTAATCGTATCCATTTCTTCAGGTGTACTTTCAGCCATCAGAAGTGTTAAAGCGAATAATGTTGCGTCATCTATAATCGCACGTCCTAGATCATCATATAATAAGCCGTTTTTATCCATAAAATATAAAAAACAACTGGCGCCTATACGTTTATTACCATCAAGAAAACTATGATTTTTAACGATTAGATATAATAATGTTGCAGCTTTTTCTTCCAAAGTGGGATAAAGTTCCTTGCCGTCAAAAGTCTGATATATTTGATTTACTGAGCTGCTAAAACTTTCATCTTTAGGTTGAGCAAATACATCACTGGCAAAATTACCTTTCATTTTATCAATAACATCTAAAAATTCATTAACAGAAATTTGTATAGCTTCACGCTTAGTAACACCATGTTTATCAAGTCGTTTATGATCAAAATCGTCAAGCAAGTTTAACCCGGTAACATATTGATGTAAAATTTTGCTGACATTTTGAGCTTGTTCTACTGTTTCTACCTGATTTTCCATACTACGGTTTAACAACTCAATTATTTGTTGTAAAGAAGTAAGCTTTTCCTGCTGTTCTCTAAGAGCTTTTTGATTGATAGCATATCCTTTAATCAAATATTCTTTCAAAATATTGGTTGCCCATTTGCGAAATTGTACAGCAGTTTTAGATTTTATACGATAACCAACTGATAAAATCATATCTAAATTATAATGAGTTAGTTTTCTTGAAACCGTTCGTTTTCCTTCATTTCGAACTTGTAAGAAATCCTTACAAGTTGAATTTTGTTCTAATTCTTCATCATCATAAATATTTTTTATATGCATTGTGATGTTTTGAGGCGTTGTTTCGAATAGTTTGGCCATCATATCCTGCGTAAGCCAAATTGTTTCATTTTCCAATTTGGTATCAAGTGATATTTTACCATCAGCACTAGTATATATAACAATTTTACCTTTAGGTAGAGTTTCTTTTTCCATAGCATACCTCAAATAATTTTACATATAAGATAAAAGACTACTGGTTAGTAAATTGCTAAGATTATAATAAACATATCCCAAACCTCCATAGATATCCCCCAGTAAACTGGGGGTTCTATAACAGCTACAAACCTTACGGTTTGACCACGCCCGTTGGCGTGGGGCGGTGTTGTTCCAACACCTTGGCATTCAGCCCCGAGTAAACTCGGGGTTTTCTGTAAAGCAACTAATAAAGTATACATAACGAATCTACAACGTTTTATTAAATTACCTTTCATTTTTACGTTTAATATTTGCATCATATATACTTTTTTTCTATTTTCAAGATAATTTTTTTATTGTTCACATCTATTCCTGGACGCAAATTGATTTGGCTTGTTTGGAAAAATTATATCTTTATCTTGAACATCAGAATCGACCACTATATTAAATTGCTTATATAAAACGGTGCTAATCTGACTTGTCGTCGTGAGAGCTGTCAATTCTATTTTGACTTTTTAGCTATTTGGTGACTATTGAAAGACATTAAATTTACCATTGCATTCGATAGAGAAAATGTCTCAAAGTACTTCTTTGCACTCCGAGCATCTTGGCGATTTGGGATTTGGAGACACCTTGGGCTAACAAATTTTTGATTTTACGAGTATTTTTAGATAATTTAAGTTTTTTAGATTCGGCAGAAAAAGGACGTCCGAGCTTTTTTCCGGACGCTTTGAGGTTGGCTAAAGATGATTTGGTACGTTGAGAAATCAGGTTTCTTTCTATTTCAGCGGCCAGACCAAAAGCAAATGCCAGAACTTTGGATTGGATGTCATTGCCCAAGCGATAGTTTTCTTTTAGGGTCCAAACCTGACAATTCTTATTAAGACAAATTTCCAAAATCCGCATAACCTCAAGCAAAGAGCGACCTAAACGGGATATTTCACAAGATATTATAATATCATTCTCTTGTAAATTGTCTAATAATGTGCCGAGTTTACGGTTTTTAAGTGCCTTGCGGCTGGATATTTTTTCTTCGACCAAGCTGTTTATTGTCAAACCATGAATTTTGGCAAATTGTTCAATTTCAAAATGTTGATGCTCAAGAGTTTGCTTATTTGAGCTAACGCGAATATAACCAACAATGGACATAGTTCTCTCCCGAAAAATTATTTAAATGCCGGTCATTTTAATAGAATATATAAAAAAATTAACGCATTAGGAAAAGTATATATATGTAATAATATGATAGAGGTGAAAGATTTACTTTTAACTCTTAATAGATAATCATCTCGTAACTCACAAGTTAAGCATCGCCAGTTTGAGAAATTTACTGGCTAATCCGGTTGAATACCAAAAAAATTGCTGTTCATTTTAATTTTAGTGGTGTATACTTGCCACCATGAGTTTGATTTTGAAAAATGTTATCCTAAACCAAAAGCTTTGCGACATTAAAATTGAAAAATGCCGCTTTGCTGAAATTGCGCCAACTATTTTTCCCAATGCCGGTGATGAAGTTGTTGATGCCGGCAGAAAAGCTATCTTTCCCGGCTTTTACAATCTCCATACTCATGCGGCGATGAGCTTGCTCAAAGGATTGGGTGATGATAAAGAGCTATTTTCCTGGCTTTCTCAGGATATTTGGCCACGTGAAGCCAAATTTAATGCCGATATTATTTATATCGGAACCAAATTGGCAATGCTTGAAATGGCAAAATCCGGTACGGTGTTTTTTTCGGATATGTATTTTGAACAAGCGGCAATTATGAAAGCCGTGGCCGAAATGGGGTTGCGAGCGGCCGTTTCCATTGTTGGGTTTGACATGTTTGAGGCTCAACAAACCGCTCAGAAAATTGATGCCATAAAAGCGTTTTTAGATTTGGAAAATCCCAATCCTGATTTAATTCAAAAAGTTTTAGCCGTTCATTCGGTTTATACGGTTTCGGCGCGGCTCATTGAATATACTGCCCAAACCGCCCATGACAACAATATGATGCTTCATATCCACGCCTCAGAAACCAAAAAAGAAGTGGAAGATTGCAAAAAAGAGCATGGTTGCTCCCCAATATCCTACTTAGAAAGTCTCGGAGCGCTTGGCCCTCGTACGGTTTTGGCTCATGCTGTTTGGCTGGATGATGCCGATATTGACATTATTGTCAAAAACAAAGTCAAATTGGTAACCAACCCGAGCTCAAACTTTAAGCTGGCATCAGGAATGTTTCAACTTGATAAACTCCGTAAAGCAAACTGTGTAATTGGGCTGGGAACAGATGGCAGCGCCTCCAACAACAGCCTTAGCATGTTTGATGAAATGAAACTTTGCTCTCTTTCTGCCAAAATTCAGGCATCTGATCCGACTGCGGCCAAGGCCGAAGATATATTTGCCATAGCAACTCTTAACGGGGCCGAGATTATGGGGATTGATGCCGGTATAATCGAGGTTGGTAAACTTGCCGACTGTATGTTGGTCAATCTTGATAATCCACAGATGTTTCCAGACTACAATCCGATTTCAAATTTGGTATATGCGGCAGATAGTTCAATTGTAGATACTTTGATTTGCAATGGTAAAATTATTATGCAAAATCATCAATTGCCCAATGAAGCCGAGGTTTGGGCGCAGGCCAAAGCGGCATTGAAACATATTAACTGACAAATTTTAGAAATGAAAAATATATACAAGATTTGGATTTAAAAATATAACCAACAATTGCGTCCGACTAGCTAGCAAACAGATGTACGTACAACTAAAAGGAAAAAACCTATTATTTTTTTCATAAATGTTCTCCTTATTAGAAGGATATTTGAGAATACATTTAAATGCAATTAAATCATTTCGAATATTTTATAAAAACAGCCGTTTTGGAAAAAGAAACAGCCGAACCCAAGAAAAGCCCTGAAAACAAAAGAACCTTCTCTTAGCTTTGCTTGGCTTTGGCCTGAGCCAAAGGTTAGTCTTTTATTGTTTTTGCCAAATCCGCTCATCCACGGGTTGTTTATTAAGATTTGGAATAGGTTTTAACCTTATTTTCAACTTTTGAGATTATGATTGTCATAATCTAATCTTTTGGAGTTTCTGAGATATGAAAAAGGTTGCTTTGATATGTGGTTTAATTGCTTTGATGACAACTTCTTGTGTTTTGTTTAATCAAAATAAAGAAGAAAAATTTGTTAATCCTCTGTTTTATGAAAAAATGATTTCCATTGAATATCCTGAATTTGAAGCGCAAATAACACCAACACATATCCATATTAAAGAAAATGAACTTATTTCACGCGATTATAATTGCCAACTAGACACCAATCAAAAAGATAAAATTGTGCTGGAATGTCCGATTTATTATAAGGATTATGGTAAAAATATAATGACAACATTTACCTACATAATAAAGCCCGGCGCTGAAAAAGATGAGTGGTTGATTACTCAAAATATGGAACCTCATGATAACTACTACGAAGACGTTATTTATAAAATATCTTCTGGAAAAGCCGATAAAACAACTGCGGAAAAATTTGTAAATCCATTGTTTTATAAAACCTTATTACCTATTTCTAAAGCCATATGGGAAACCCAATTAACGCCAACATTGCAAATTAGCCATAGTGATGATAGAACTGATGTAGCCACCTGTAAACTCTTACAAAATACAATGAATTATATTGTGTTGCAATGTACTTATTTTAATATTTTGCAAAAAAGTTATGTTACTGATTGTTATCAATATAAAATTTGGAAATGCAATCCCGAAAAAGAGTATTGTTATGGTTTGACATGGAAAGTCAAACAAACCCAATTAGATTGCAAAACTTTATCTAAGGAAGGGAGTTTTTTCTATTTTATGGTGGATGAGGAAGAGTAATTAGCTCTTCCTCTCTGGATTATTTCTTTAATTCCCTTGCAGACGTTTTTGTGAATCTTGCAAGCGTTTGGGGGATATTTTACCTTGATACAACTTCGTTTT
>CALXUO010000063.1 GCA_944391695.1 uncultured Alphaproteobacteria bacterium | reverse complement strand
TTTTTTTGCTGTTATGCTAGAAGGATAGTAGTTTGTAAAGTGTTATTTTACAAAAATATTGCTTTGAGGAGTTGGAGCGTGGCAATACGAAGAGGCAATGTAATTGCTGGCAAGAGCGGTTTGGGTTATGCGCAAGCCGCGTTTGGTCGTATTGAATTGTCGGGCAGCTCTTTGGGGTGCAGATTGGGTGATTATTTGATGATTGAGGTTGAAAAAAGCAGCGTTTTAGGCGCTGTTTTTGAGTGCCGGTTTACCCCCCCCCCCCCAAGTAATCCGCGCTTTGTAGCCGTTTGGAGCTTGAATAAATCCCCTTTGCAAAAGGGGCTAATATCAAGCAAAATTTTCCCGCTTTGGAACAGAAGAAATAAACTGACTGCTTTTATGAGCAGTCTGATTGATTGTGTCGTTGCCACCACCTTGAAAAAGGTGTGTGGCTTTTTGTTTGTGTCTATGATTTGAGGAGATAGAATATGAAATATAAAAATTATCTCGCAAGTTTTGTCTTGATAGTAATATGCATCACCAAAACGGCCATGGCTTTGGATTGTACCCAAAGGCCCACTTGTGAGGAGCTTGGTTATACCAGTACCCCGGATGAATGTGTGGACGGGAAAATGGCTAAATGCCCGTGGGACTATAATGCCGTCTTTTGTATGGAAAAGGAAAAAAACACCGGTGTTGGTTGTGAGATTGGTTCGGTGTTATATTCCGATTTGAATTGTTATGATCCTGATGCGGCGCCGTCCGGATTAACTGCGGTTGGGGTGGTGTTTAATCCGGATAAGAAGTTGGCTATACCATTGAATGCTAAAGGAGTTGGTCGTTGGTCGGAAAGTACGAGTAATAATGTTCCTTTAGATAGTTGCAGAGGAGAAACTATAACAAATGATAGTTGTGCTGACGGTAAAAACAATACTGCAGTTATTGTGGCATATTTAAGTACGGAGGAGACTGCCGCAGGAAGTTGTTTGGGACATGTTACAGGATTGCCAGGGATTTCTTGGTTTTTACCTAGTGTGGCGCAGTTAATGGATATTGGGGGTAATTTGTCGGCGATTAATAAAGGTTTATCTCTTATAGGAGAAGATGCTATAGAGATGGGAAGTAGTGGCTTTTTGTCTTCCAACCAGAATAGTATCGGGTATGCTTATTGTTACGATGGGCGTAGCCAAACATGCAGAAAATATTCCCTCCGCGGTTATTTGTGTGTATTTGACTATTAGCCAGCTAAGTTAAAATTTTGGATTGTGAGTTGTTGGTGGAATAGGATTAAGATAAAAGAGGAGTTAGAGCTATGAGAAATTGGAGCTTGGGTGCGGTATTGGGAGGGCTGATTGTTACTACAACTGCTTGGGCGGCGTTTGATTGCAACAGACGGCCGACTTGTGAAGAAATGGGCTATACCGATATGGTAGGGGACTGTGGTGATGGTGATATGGTGAAGTGTCCGTTTGATCAGACAAAGGGTTTTTGCCGCCAGAGCGCCATGGAATGCAGAGTGGGAGATATATTGTACTCTGATTTGAAATGTTATGATGAAACGCCTAGTGGCCTAGGAGCCATAGGTGTGGTGTTTGATACAACTAACAGGTTGGCTATCTCGTTGGAGGTCAAGGAAGTGACCTGGCGGTTGAATTCGCACCCTGAAGATGTGCCGGGTCTGCAGAATTGTACATTAGAAAATGTGGTGGTTGATTGTGACACGGATGGCAAAGCCAATACCGAGACAATTGTGGCTTATTATGGGGATAGTGCTGATTATGCAGCCGGGTATTGTCATAATTATACTACCGAGGGGACTAAAAAAGGTGATTGGTTTTTGCCGAGTATGAAAGAATTGATGGTGTTGGGTGATTTTATATTTCCAGTTAATGTAACTTTGCAGGGTTTTGCCGGTTCGGTTTTCGGAAGAAAGTACCTTAATGATAACTATTATTCCTCTAATGAAGCTGATGTAGAAGATGATTATAATGTTTTTGAGTTGTATGTTTCAGGAACTTCAGGTTCGGCTCAATATGCACTAAAATATTATAAATTTGTTAGTTATGTGCCAGACACAGTATGTGTGATTAAGTATTAGAAAAAATAGGCGGCAGAATTTTAAGAAGGAGTTGAGAAGATGGGTGTAAGGTATTTAAGTTATTTGGCGGTATTGGGGTTGATTGCGGCGGCAAAGCCGGCGGCAGCGCAAAATTGCGGTCCGTTGCCTGATTGTGAGGAACTGGGATTTACCGATAATGTTAATGATTGTGCCGAAGAAGACCGGCTTAATTGTCCGTTTGATGATACATCTGTATTGTGCCGCAAAAAGGGAGTTAGGTGTGAAATTGGTTCAATCTTGTATAATGATTTGAACTGTTATGATACAGCGCCTGATGGGCTAACCGCAGTCGGAGTGGTTTTTGATGCGGTAAACAAGCTTGCCGTGGCACCAAGTAATGGTAAATCGCTGCCGTGGGGACTGACCAAGGAAAGTGTGCCGGGCCTTATGGATGCTGGAAGTTCTGCAAACTCAAGTACTGTTTATGATATAGATGGCAGGGCAAATACAGAAGCAATTGTGAAATATTATGGTCCGGGGACAAATTATGCGGCCGGATATTGCAATGCAATGGTGGGCGGGTTGAAAGCCGGAGCTTGGTTTATGCCAAGTTGGAGACAGATAACGATGATAGAATATTATTGGGATAAGTTGAATAACGGATTGCAAGCGGCAGGATTGCCTCGATTATCAAGTGGAAGAGACTACATCATCCCTTCTACCCAATATGATGCCGATAGTACATATAGAATAACAATGCCAACCGGTGGTTATTGGTCAACATATAAGACAGACAGACATAGTTTTTTTTGTGCGACAAGCTATGGTGACAGCAATAGATGGAAGCAGATTGGAGAACCTTATGATAGCAAAGAATGTGAAGTGGGAGATATATTGTACTCTAATTTGAAGTGCTATGATAAGCCATGGTCGGCATTAGAAGCCATAGGTGTGGTGTTTGATACCGAAAATAGGTTGGCAGTGTCAAAGGAATTAGAACTTTATTATTACTGGGGTAGTTTGGCAGATAATATACCCAATCTGGAAGCTTGCGAATCTGAGAGTTTGGCTACAACAACTTGTGCTACAGATGGTAAAGCCAATACAAAAGCAATTGTTGATTATTTTGGTAATGATGGAAGGTATGCAGCTAAGCAATGTAATGACTATGCTGTCGGAGATACTAAAAAAGGTGATTGGTTTTTGCCAAGTATTAAAGAACTGGCAACATTAAATGAGGTTGTCGATGTGGTTGAGACGTCCTTGGATTCTGTGGGAGAAGGAGTGTTTTTTATAAATAATTTGGTATCATCCACGGTTGCAAAATATGGAGGTACCGAAGGTAGGGTCTATGTTTTGTATGATGGTTACAGAGGTTATGAAATTAGCACATATTCATACAATAGCGGATCCCTTGAACATAGGTGCGTAATTAACTACTAGCCAAGAAGGTAAGCAAATATGTCCTTGCGCTGCCAACAGCGCAAGGATATAGGCTTTTGAGCCAAAAAGGGAAGCAAAAGTTTATTGGAATAGGGATTTGAGATGCTTTACCAGTGCTATGTCGGCGGCGGCAAAATCATAATTGTCAAGCTCTGAAACAGATACCCATTGGGTGGCAATATGCTCGTTATCAACAATTGCTGCCTGAGGGTTTGTCATCCGGGCATAAAAAAGATTAATCTCAACGCAGGCAAAATCATAATTATAGGTGTTTTGACAGATGAAATCTCCGATCTTGGTATCAATATGCAGTTCTTCTTGCAATTCGCGCCTTAGGGCTTGGGGTAGGGTTTCGCCGGCCTCGGGTTTGCCGCCGGGAAATTCCCAAACTAATGCCGGTTTTTTGTCGGCCGGGCGTTGGGCTATAAAAATTTTGCCATCTTTTATCAATGCTGCCGCGGCTACAATTATTTTTTTCATCTGATGTTTGTCCTTTAAGTTTTTTTGTTTATCATTCTTCTTTATCTTGAAAAAGTCAAATAAATATGTGTAAACTATAGGTGTATTTTTGACGGCGGAGGGGAAAATGAAATTTTTTAGCTTTGTAGCGGGTATAATGTTTGCTTTGACATCTGGGGTTTGGGCTCAAGGTTTGACCGAGGTTTTGCCTGAGGGGGAAGAATCTCAGAATATGGTTAAAATTGAGATGGAGAGAAGAGCTACTGCCAGAGCCGAGGCTGAGGCTAAAAAAGCAGCCGAAGAAGAAGCTAAAAAATTGGAAGAAGAAAAAAAAGCTCTCAAACAGGCTCAAGAGGAAGAAGAAAACGCTTTGATGAGCGACAGAGAAAGAAGACTTGCCAAACGTAGAGCAGAAATTGCCGCTGAGAGAGCCGCCGAGACCAGTCGGTTTAAGAAAAAGGCAATTGAAAACACCATCAGACGTGAGGAAAAATACGAGGAAATTATGAAGCGCAAACAGGAAAAAGCCTCGCGTTTTCAAAAAAAAGCTATGGAAGAAGCCGAGGAAGAAAGACTAAAGGCTTTGGAAGAGAAACAAAATGAAAAAAAATCGCGTTTTACCAAAAAAGCCGAGGAGAGAGCTTTGGAAAGAGCTAAAAAACGTGAGGAAAAAGAAAAACGTTTGCGCCGGAATCGCCAATAAAATTAAAAACACCTCTGTTTGTTTGATCTGTCCCCCATAAATTGGACAGTTCATGTTCAGAGGTGTTTTTTTTTGAAAGAGCAAAACTTTATTTGAGTGATTGCAAAAGCAAAGCCCGTAACTCTTGCGGTAACTCCAGAGGCTTCCATCTGATGGTTTCTTGGTAGAAAACCTTATCTTGCGGAATGTCGTCAAGATAAACCAGCTCAGGATAAACCCGTTCGGAATTTTGTCGTTTTAACTTGAGGGCTACTTTGTCGTAAGATACCGGCTTAAAATACCCAAAAGTGTCAAGCGGTTTTGTCTTGGCTTAAAGAGATGGTTTTTGCTTGCGGCCAAGATAAAACCATTCGCTGCCTACATTGGCCTCGGGATTGGGCATGATGATATAGCCGTCAAACGAGGATTTGAATGTTTGGCCGTTTGCGGTTTGAGCAATGGTGGTGCCATGGGGCAGATAATCAAGATGACTGAACGAGCGGCTTAGATTGCCTTCGTTTGGCTTGATTACATAGGAATCAAGAGTGATTATCTCGGGCGATTGCGCCAAGGGTTTGGGCATATCTATACAGCCAAAAGAGGCCAAAACATTTAGGATTGAGTTTTGGGCTATTTTTACGGACTGAGGAGATTTGTGGTAGCCACATTCTACCGTAAGACCGATTTTGCCTTGCGAATGAGCATAGGATTCGGTGCAAAAGTTGGAAATGTCTGCTCTTTTGGCATAGATTGCCGGCCAGCCGGCCAAAGCATAGCGAACCGGAATGACGGAAAGAACTTTTTGATTGTCTGGGCTTGGATAATCAATAAAAGCAAAGGCCTCGTCTTTGGGGCAATGTGTGGAGTGAAGGTCTATCATGATGTCGCAATTGTCAATTTCTTGGGTGAGAAGATTGGCTATGCGCTCTTCGTTGTTTTGCGGAAACGCGTGTTTGCAGACAACACGATTGAGATTGACATCAACAAAACGGCAATCTTTTTTGTGGGCGGCCTCGTTGACAACCGGAATAAAAGTAACCGAACCTTTGATGAGGCGGAGTTTGTGCTCGTTTAGCATTTTGATAATTTGTTGTTGCGCCAAAGTGCCGGCAGTTTCGTTGCCGTGAACCGCGCCTAAAAACAAAAAACGATAGCCGGGATTTTGGCTTTGAAAAACATATTTCTTAAACATGGCTTAGTCCTTTGAAAACAGCAAAAGTAAACATGTTGGGCTTGATGAGGGCAAGGCTTTGATATTCGGGTGCCGGGGTAAAGGTTATTTTGCCGTCGGAGGGATTATAGTTGCGGCCGGCGTATCCTTTGGTGATAAGAGTGTCTATCAGGTTAAAACGGTCGTGGGGGACGCTGATGCTCGGTTGTCGGTTGAGAGAGGATGATGGATTGTTTATGGAATGATGCATCAGAGCTATCTTTCCGCCGTCTTCGGGGTCAACTCCGGTGGCGTACATGTTGAATCCGTTGCCAAAATAAGGCGGCATATTCCAATGATTGTGGCGGTCAATAATGGAGGCGGCATCGGTGCAGCCAGAGGCTTTGGCCATTTGCAGACGGCAAGATATCATTATTTTGTTAAGCGAGTTGCCGCGATATTCGGGTAATACACAATCAGCTCCCAAAGCGGCAACCAAAGAATTGCGGCGGGCGGAAAAATTTATCGGACTGCCCGGAATTTCGGCAGCAAAATCTTCTTGACTGCGGCATAGCTTTAGGCTTGACATGCCAATGAGCCGATTAGACTTGAAAATGCCGATATAATGAATGTCAGGGTTGTCAAAAACCGAATGGTAATAAGATTGTTGATGTTGGTGAATGAAACACTCTTCGCCGGGATTGAGATGACGATAAATGTCAGCCGATAATTCGCCCATGGATGAGGCGTCTCCTCGATGAAGCGGGCGAATAATGTAGCCTGTCGGTTGGGGAAGATGTTGGCCGTTGATTTTGTTAAGTCGTCCTTGCCACACCATTTGGCCGTTTAGGGTATATGTTCTTAGGGTATTCATTTCTTTCTTTCGGGGGTTAAAATTTTTTCTGATTAAAATAAAAAAACGGGATTTGACCAATCCCGTTTTGAGCAAAATGTTTAAAACACATGAAAACAGCTACGACGGGAATCCATACTCCTGACGTTTGCACTTGAGCTGTTTGGCAATAGTTAAAAACATTTTGTTGACCTTTATAAAAAATTCTACCCTTTAGGCTAGGAAAAAAAATTGTGATGGTCAAGTGTTTTTTTGATTTACTTTTGAAAAAATATTATTTGACGTGCTATTAAGCAGTATTTCGGCGCCTTCTTTGGTAAGAAATTGATTGAGCCCGATAATGCGGCCGGTTGAATCAACAATGAGATGCGGGTGTTTGGTTATTTGTTTGTTTTTGGCTGATTTTTTTGGGGCTAGCTTGAGAACGAGAGCAGATATAATCCTGTAAATCTTTGGCTGTAATATGCGCCGATGCCATTTGCTTAATTCCATTTAACTTTCCCCCGGGACTTTTTTACTTGTCCAATTTTTGGGGGACAGTTCAGTTCAAAGGGGGTGTTTTTTATTGGCTGCGCTACATGGATTGTGCACGCGCTTAGCGCACTGTGCACCCCTAGCGGGGCTTTCAGCGTTCACCTCTGCCACAAGTGCGGCAGAGGTGAATCCGAACCACAATCGTGATTCTCATCCGATGTATTTCAGCCACCAAAAAAACACCCCAAAGGGGGTGTTTTTTAGTGGCTGCGCTACATGGATTCGAACCACGATTAACGGAGTCAGAGTCCGCTGTCCTACCATTAGACGATAGCGCAATGATGGCTTCTTGGTGAAAATGTGTATATACCAACTGATTTTAAATTGCAACCAAAAAAATTTTTTTAATTAAAAATGAACCTTTTTTGTTTTAACATCGTTTTAAGTGGTATGAAAGGAGTTAATATGCAAGATATTTCCGATCTGATTAAAGAAGCAAAGCCTTTATATTGGGCCAGAAAAAAACGCAATAACCGGATTAAAGCCGGTTTGGCGGCTCTGGCTTGCGCTTTTTTGCTTTTTGCTTTCATCCCTGAAAAACAAACCTCGGAATTATATTATTACTGGGATTTGGGATATACAGAGGCCTCGAATACGACAACTTATGTCGAAAATTTGGGGCTGCCGGTTGATGACTACGGATTGCTGTTGGTGGGGTAAATGAAAGAAATAATTGAGCAAAATAAAGGCGTCGTTAAGGCGGTTATCAGAAAAATAACCGGAGCTTATAATGAAGATTTGGAGCAAGAAGTTTATATTAAAACTTGGCGTAATCTTCAAAATTATGATGAAAAAGGCAAAATATCGGCATGGATTGCCCAAATTGCCGCCAATGTATGCAAAGACTATTTTAAGTCTAAGGCATATAAGCGCGAGAAATTGGAAATTGCTGCCGAGGAGGTTTTGCAGAATAAGGCTATACAGCCGGTGCAAGAAAAAATTATTGATGCCAAAGCTAGGCAAAAAATTATTTTGAAAGCAGTAGATGCATTGCCTGCCAAAATGCGCAAGGTTATCGTCTTGTTTGAATTTGAGGACTATACCATTGAGCAAATTGCCGCCAAATTGCGCGAGCCGGAGGGAACAATTAAATCAAGACTGCATAATGGAAGAAAAATTTTGGCTGAGAAACTTAAATTTTTACAAGGAGAAAAATAAATGAAAAAAATATTGTTAACTGCCGTTTGTGCTACTGTTTTAACATTGTCTGCCACCTGCGCCGCAGCGCAACCGGCGCCTGCCGAAGTGCCGATGGGGGTGCGTATGGAAGAGCCTTTGGCTAAGAGACTTAACCTGACAGAGGAGCAAAAACAACAAGCCGAGAAAATCAGAGAAGAAGGCCGCAAAAAGATGGAGCCTTTGATGAACGAAAGAAAACTTTTGCGCGAGGAAATGGAACAGGTGCGCAAGGAAAACATGGAAGAGTTTGAAAAAATCTTGACGCCTGAGCAAAAGAAAATATTTGATGAAATGAAACAACACAAAGGGCCTAAACCTCCGCGTCCGGGTGATCGTCGCCGCTTGGGGCCAAAACATCATCCAAGACACGAAGCTCCGATGCCTGGTGATGAGCCGTTGCCTCCGGCTCCGGTTGAGGGAGAATAAAAATGAAATATTTGCCGTTGCTTCTTCCGGCCTTGATGATAGCGACGCCAAATGCCGAGGCAAGATGGTATAAGCATCGCCACTGGCATGATGATTGTTGTTATGCCGCCGATGTGGCAACCGGAATTATCAGCACCACGGCTGGCGTTATGATTGCCAACGAGCTTATAAATAAACCGGTGCGTAAACACCACAGAAAAAGAGTATATATTTATGAACCGGAGCCCGAATGCTATACCATTGTATCACGTAAAACCGGAAAGGTTACGCAAAAATGTGTTGACAATCCGACAGATAAAATTATTTATGTCGATTAGTCGGGACAAAACCTTGAAGAAACCGCCTTTAAAAGGCGGTTTCTTTTATTAAATATTAACCGTTGATGATTTAAAATTGCTCCCAAATTGTATAGTGCAGAGGTAGAAAATGACAAGAATCAGGGAATGGTTTGAAAAATTGATTAACAACGAAATGACCAGCGGTATTTTAATGATTGTGGCTATGGTTGCTTCAATATTGTTTGCCAATAGCCCATGGCGTGAGCCAATCGAAAATTTTTGGAATACCAGATTGTTTGTCGGCGTGTCCGATATTAAGTTCTCCAGACCGTTGGATTGGTGGATTAATGACGTGTTGATGGTTTTCTTTTTCTTGCAAATCGGGTTTGAGCTTAAAAAAGAAATAAAAGAGGGATTTTTGTCTGATCCTAAACAAATTTTGGTGCCGGCTTTGGCCGCTTTTGGCGGGATTGTTTGTCCGGCAATTATCTATGCCCTGATTAACCACGGCGAACCGCAATATATGAACGGTTGGGCTATTCCTACCGCAACCGATATTGCTTTTGCCATTTGTGTGTTGATGCTGGTCGGGAAGGGCATACCCCAGGCGGTTAAGATATTTTTGCTGGCAATTGCTATCTTTGATGATTTGGGCGCAATTATCATTATTGCTTTGTTTTATAATCAAGGGGTGTCAGTTGATCTGTTGGGGTATGCCAGTCTTGCCTGTATTTTGTTGTATTTGGTTAATAAAATGCAGATTACTAATTTTACGCCATATCTTATTTTGGGAGTGGCTTTGTGGTATTGCTTCTTAAATGGCGGCATACATACGACAATCGCCGGTGTGGTTGTTGCCATGGCCTATCCGATGAGAGTTACCAGAAAACAATATTCGCCCTTGGAGCATATGATACATAAATTAAAACCCTGGGTCGATTTGGTTATTTTGCCGGTGTTTGCTCTTGCCTCGGCAGGCTTGTATTTGGGCAATGTTACTTATGAAACTTTTACCCATACACTGACAATCGGCATCATCTTGGGATTGTTCCTGGGTAAGCAAATCGGAATTTTTGGTATGACATGGTTGTTGATGAAAGCAAAAATCGCCGAATTTCCTAAGGAAGTGAGAACGTTGGATATTTATGGCGTGGCCTCGGTTGCAGGAATCGGGTTTACCATGGCATTGTTTGTAGGTAAATTGTCTTTGCCAGATAGTATGCAGGAAGAAATCCGCTTGGGCATTCTATGCGGTTCATTATTGTCGGCTTTGTGGGGGGCTGCAGTATTTCACTGGGACAGGTATTTACAACATAAAGAAGAGTTAAAAGCCAGAATGAGAATTTGAAATCGGGACTTGAAGCAACTATATAATATGTGAAGATAATTTATAGGGAGAAAATATATGGTTGCATTAAAACTTAAAAATGCCAAGTGGAATTTGATTGCCGGTATTGCCATGATAATTTTGGGATTATTGGTGTGGTTTAATCCGTTTGGCACCATGTTGGCTTTGGCTTTTTATGTCGGTCTTGGCTTTTTGTTGGTGGGGGCTTTTTATATGATGGCCTCGATGAATGTTAAATCCGGGTGGTATTTGCTGGTTGGCGCTTTGGATGTTTTGGTGGGGTTAATTCTGATTTTTAACCTTGGTGTTACCGCCGCAAGTTTGCCGATTATTTTGGCTTTGTGGAGTTTGGCGGTGGGTGTTATTCAGATTATCGGCGCGTTTGAGATTAAAAAGTTTGGCTTTCCTTGGGGATGGTCGGCAATAATGGGAGGAGTTGGAATAATCTTTGGCTTGGTTATTTTGGCTTATCCTATGGTTGGCGCCATTACAATATCAACCGTGGTGGGATTATATGCCATTATGTTTGGTATTTTGCAGCTGATAGAATACAAAATGTCTAAAGATGTGGTGTTTATTGAAGCTAACTGATGCTTATTTGCGGTAGGAGGCGCGGCGGATACGGTCGTTGATGGCAAGGCCTAAGCCAATCTCGGGAATTGGCGCCATGGCAATTGACTTATATTCGCTTTGTTCCTCGGCCAAGTGCATAAAGGCAAATAAATTGGCGGCGGCCTCTGTAAGGTTGCCGCTTTTGCTTAAATTTAAATTGCCGTCTTGGGCACCAAAGCCAATGTAAAACTCATCTTCTTTCCTCTCTGTGGCGGGAACATTGATGCGCATGGGCAATTTTGGAGCATAGTGTCTGAGCATTTGCCCCGGAGAAGACGGCTGGTCGGGGTTGCCATGAGAAACAGCAACTTTTTCGCCCAAAAAATCCTCGATATCTTCTTTGGCCAGGCCGCCGGCACGCAAAATTACCGCCTGAGAAGTAGTTAAATCCAAAATGGTTGATTCTACCCCCACCTGACAGGGGCCACCGTCAAGTATCATATCAACATTGGTGCCGAGGCTTTCATAAACGTGTCGTGCGGTGGTGGGAGAAATGCTTTGCGAGCGATTGGCTGAGGGGGCTGCAATCGGCACGCCAGATGCTTTGATTAACTCCAGGGCAATTGGGTGGTTGGGCATACGCACACTCATGGTTTTGAGACCGGCACAGACCAAGTCAAGCGAGGGCGATAGGTCTTTGCGTTTGACCACAAAAGTTAAGGGACCGGGCCAAAAATGACGGGCCAAAGCTTTTACGCGGCTGTCAGGGACGGCCAGTTCTTCAAGAGTGGCAACCTCGGCAATGTGTGATATCAAAGGATTAAATGTGGGACGTCCTTTGGCGGCAAAAATATTGGCAACGGCGCGAGAATTGAAAACATTGGCGCCCAAGCCATAGACCGTTTCGGTCGGAAAGGCAACCAGGCCGCCGTCTTTGATGGTTTGAGCCGCTTGGGCCAGAGTTTTTGGCGTATAGGCAAAAATATTAGTCATCGATTTTTAATATGTACTTTACTGCTTGTTTGAAATCTTTGAATTTATGTAGCACCATGAAGGTTGATTTGTCAATCAGCAAATAATCTTGTTTTGAGGCACGCCATGCAATGCAGGTGGTTGCGGTTGTGCCTAAAAGCAGTATGTCGTTGGGGTTTGGGTTTTCGGCAGTAACGTTTTCGCCCAAAATGTCATAAAGAAAATGCTTTTTAATATCAATACCAAAAATACACCGGCCTTCGGCTAAAAAACCATTGTAGTATTTTAAAAATTCTAGGACTTCGTCGGGAATTTGCGGAAAACCGCAAGATTTGAGAGCCGTTTGCTCATGTATTATGGCCGATGAGCTCAGCTCATCCCCGGTAATACCAAAATCAAGCAGTTTTATTTTGTCAATAAGTTCTTTCATCGGCCACCGTTGGATAAAGAAGGATTCCTTAGTTTTCCTTGAAGATATAGACGTTCTTTCTCAGGATTGCGGATAATTTGAAATTCACGTAAAAAGCCACCGAAAAATACAATGTTGTGATTTAAGTCAATCTCGGTGGGAGAATGCAAAATTTTGTGGTGTGGAAATGACATACACAAAGACAGGTTGGAAAAGTCGTTGACTTTGGCATAGTCGTCCAGCTCGTTGGCAAATTTGCGGTTTTTGATATGGTGGATACTAAATAAGTTGGATATGTATTTTAGCTCGGGCGGGCATCTTTTGGCCGGATGATTGATGTAATAGGCATAGCTTAGAAAATCTTTGGCCTCTTGTTCTTTGCCCAATAGGGTCATCTTTTCGGTGAATTCTGCGCCGTAGCATACCGAAAACATTTTTAGAAATCTGCTACGTTGGCACGGCATACGATGCTCGGGATGCTCGCGGTTGTGATCGTTGATTATGTCTATCAGATCGATAAAGTTGAGTTGATTGAGCTTTTCTATGGGGTAGTTCATTTTGGAAAGGCGATGGCATATCGTATGATGCATGAGCCTAAAACTGTTGAACTTTTTCATCTCTTCCCAGGCCGGGACTTGGTTTAGGTCATATTCCGAAGATGAGGCCGTGTGGGGAATGTCGTATTTAAGAGAGTTTTCTTTGGCTTTACGATAGGGGCCGGATAAGCTTTCTTGGTTGGGGGTGATGTATAGACCTTCAAAGTCTATATCCATCATACAAATTTGCTCGCGTGAAAGAGGTGTTTGGTTGGGTGGGGCTATATGCGGTGTGCCGACACCATAAAAAGCAAGTAAAATTTCTAATTCCGATTTTATGTTTTTGAGGCTTTGGGCTGAGGTTTTTTTGATTTTGCAAGCGTGATTGTCTTTTTTGTCTCCGCCTTTGTCTTTGCTTTTGTAATTGTTGCGTTTGTATTCACGATAGCGAGTTTGAAAAAGAGCGTGAAGTTTGTATGTGAAGGCGGCTGAAATGGCTTCTTCTTCGCGGCGAAGTTGGTTGTTTGACTTTTTTCTTTTACGCATGTTCGTTGCTTGTAAATTATTTGTCTAAAATATAGCAGATGTTTGTGATTTTGTCTAGAAGATTCGATATAACTGTTGAAAAAGATGTTTGCGTTATATTAACCAATTGGGTTTTACAATAAGGACAATCTATGTTTGAAGTGGAGAAACATCATGTTGGAAGTTGTGTTTAGCAATAAGAAACCTTTGGCCAAAATGGTTAAGGTTATTGTGATGTCCGAGGGAAAGAGCATTAAAACCGATTTGTTGAGCGAAGATGAGGCTTGTTTGGTTAAAAAAGCAATCATTCAAGCTGATTTTAGCGGCGAGGAAGGCAAGTTTGTTGATGTTTTTGGCGGCAGAGCCAAGATATTGTTGGCGGGAATCGGAAAACAAAAAGATGATTTGGCGGCACAACGCTTGGGGCGAGAGTTGTTTGTTAAATTATACAATGACGAAAAAGCCTACATTATGGCAGAAAACGATAAGGAAGGGCAAAATGTGGCTTTTGGAGTTTTGCTTGGCTCGTATAGTTTTGACAAATATAAAACCGAGAAAAAAGCAGATGATTTTCCAAAATTGGAGCAGATTGTTGTTAGAGCAAGCAAGGAAAAAGTCGCACAAGAAGATTTTAGGCATTATTTGGCTTTGGCGACGGCTGTCAGATATGCCAAAGATTTGTGCAACGAGCCGGCCAATTATTTGACGCCTGAGGTTTTTGCCCAAGATGTCGAAAGGTTGAAATATTTGGGCTTGAAAGTTGAAGTCTTGGATGAAGAAGCGCTTAAGCTAAAAGGGCTGGGATTGATTGCGGCAGTGGGCAAGGGAAGTAAAAATCCACCTAAAATGGTGGTTGCCTCATGGATGGGAAACAGAGCAAGCAAAGAGTATGATTTGGCAATCATCGGCAAGGGAATTTGTTTTGATGCCGGTGGTTTGAGTCTTAAGCCAAACCCCGGAATGAGCGAGATGAAAATGGATATGGCCGGGGCTGCGGCGGCAATTGCCTCATTAAAAGCGGCGGCATTGCAAGGAATACGCAAAAATATTATTGCCGTTATGGGGTTGGCAGAGAATATGCCAGGCGAAAACGCCATGAAAATAGGCGATGTTTATACCGCATATAACGGCAAAACGGTTGAGATTATGAATGCCGATGCCGAGGGGCGCTTGGTGGTGGCTGATTGTTTGGCTTATGTTCAGAAAAATTATAAAATAAAAAATATGGTCGATATTGCAACTTTGGGTTCTCTAAAAACCACATTGGGCAATGTTTATGCCGGGGTGTTTGCTAACAACAAAACGTTGGCGGATAAACTTATAAAAGCTGGCGAAAAAACCGGTGAAAAATTGTGGTTGATGCCATTGGATAAAGAGTATGACAAAAAAATATCCTCACTAATTGCCGATATACGCAATGTGGCAGTTGATGGCAAAGCCTCAATTGTATCGGCTAATTTTTTGAAGAAGTTTGTTGAAAAAGGCATCTTGTGGGCGCATATTGATATCAGCGGGGTGCGCTTGGATAAAGGCGGTTTGGCATCGGGATTCGGCGTTATGTTATTAAACGAATTTATAAGAGGATTGTAGGATGAAAATTGATGAGAGAATTACCAAGCTGGCGGAAAATGTATTAAAAAATTCTGTGGAGCTTAAAAAAGGCGAAAAAATTTATATCGAGGCTTTTAGCGAATCGACCAAAGATTTGTTTAATGAGTTTATCAGGATAGCGGCCAAAATGGGGGCGACGCCGTTTTATTTTTATAATGACAACTCGTTTGTTAAGAATTTGGTTGAGAATTCAAACCCCAATCAGATTGAGCAATATGCCAAGTGGCATGCCGGATTGATGGATGAGATGGATTGTTATGTGGCGGTGAGAGGATATGATGATTTGTTTGCGCTTTCGGATATTGCACCGGCCAAAATGAAGGCTTATAACGAGATTTATTATAATATGGTGCATTTTGACAGAAGAATTGCCAAAACCCGTTGGTGTGTAATGCGTTATCCCAACGATACGATGGCGGCGGTATCCAAGATGTCGCGAAAAGCCTTGGAAGACTTTTTCTTTGAGGCTTGCTTGGTCGATTATAAGAAAATGGGCAAAGCAATGAAACCTTTGAAAGATTTGATGGACAAGAGCAATAAAGTGCGTATCAAAGGCCCAAACACCGATCTTGAATTTTCGATTAAGGGGCTAAAGGCGGTTGTGTGCGACGGAAATATGAATATTCCAGACGGCGAGGTTTATACCGCACCTCTAAAGAACTCTATCAACGGGCATATTCAGTTTAATACCGACACGGTTTATGGTGGGACTTTTTATTCCAACGTTTATCTGGAATTTAAGGACGGTAAAATCATCAAGGCCGAAAGCCGAGCCAATAACGACAAACTGCAAAAGCAAATCAGCGTTGATGAAGGAGCACGCTATATGGGAGAGTTTGCCATCGGGGTTAATCCTTATATCAGAAAAGAAATGCTTGATATTTTGTTTGATGAAAAAATTGCCTGCTCTTTGCACATGGCAATCGGCAACTCCTATAATGACGAAACCTTTAACGGCAACCGCTCAAGCGTACATTGGGATTTGGTCTTAATTCAAGATAAGGCGCACGGCGGCGGCGAGATTTGGTTTGATAACAAATTGGTGCGCAAAGATGGTTTGTTCGTCCTGCCGGAGTTGAAAAAGCTTAATCCGGATAATTTAAAATAATTAAAATATAAATTTTGTCTTGATTTTTGTCTAGCGGTGTTGTATCACGTTAGATGCATAAATCTTATATATTTTTTATTATTAACAATTAAATTTAAGTCTTATGGGAACAGAGAAACAAGCTCTTGTGTATCAAGCTCTCGGCTATGAAGCATGGTTGAGTGCAGAGACATTGATGATCAATGGTGAGATAAGAAAAATTGCTAAAGTATCTGATGCTTCGATTGATGCCGTGTTGGTTGTCGGCGATAATTTTAGGGCTGCCGCTGAGGCCGCAGTGTTTTTGAAAGATTATCGTGAGAAATTCGGCGGTTATCCGAAGATATTTTGTATTGCGGGTTTAAGTACTCCAAAGGCTGTTGATTACGGCTATGACTCATCTTTCTGGGCCAAAATAATCTTGATAAGGATGGGAATACCAAAGAGGTTGGTGAAGTTCTACCGCTTCTCTAATCCCAAAAATCCTTTGGCCGGTGTGTTTTACTTCATAAACAATATGCACTTAAGCAGAATCGCGGTATTTTCGTCAAGAGGATATTCGCTGCCAGTGGCCGCAAAATTGTTTATGATGCGTCCGGAAATTGAGTGGATGTTTTTTGAAAATCCGCATGTCCCTCTTGAAAAAAGGATATTTGAGGCAGAGATCCTCGGTGAGGAAGGATTCGCTATTGATGCAATGGTGTCGGCAATATTCAAGTTGCGGCATAAAAGAGGAAATATGCTTTCGCCGGAATACAAAGATATGTGCCCGGATAATGACGAATTGAAACAAGTCCTTGAACAGGGGTATGTTCTGGGAATAAAGCTAGAGAATCTGGATAAGTTGAAAATCGATCCTGAGATTTGGGAACAGCGCAAAAAGTATTTTGCAGATAAGACTGTGAAATCTTATTTGCGTCAGCAGATTGAGCAACTGATAAGCCAATATTAACTAACCACACTAAAAATCTAAGCTTTGTGAATTTGTCAGGAAAAGATATGCGTCATCTGATGTATATGGAGCGTTGGGCGACGTATTCAATGGCAACCGGAGCGTTGTCTTTGGAAGAAGTAATGTTGAAAGATAATGGGCAAACTTTTTCTTCTATTGTCAGAAATGAAGATATGGTTGTACAGTCTTTTAATATGAAAGAATTGCCTGTTCTTTGCATATGGCAATCGGCAACTCCTATAATGACGAAACATTTAACGGCAACCGCTCCAGCGTACATTGGGATTTGGTCTTAATTCAAGATAAGGCGCACGGCGGCGGCGAGATTTGGTTTGATGACAAATTGGTGCGCAAAGACGGTTTGTTTGTTATCAAAGAGCTCGAAGGGCTTAATCCGGACAGGTTGAAATAAAAAGCAGGAAACCTGCACTTGGTTAAAAGTGCAGGTTTCCGAATTTTTCTTCAGCCGGAATGATACGGATTGTCTCTTCATCCTCCTCAACAACATAGTAGTCGTCGTAGTGGCTTATAATGCTGTTTGAGGGAATGTTTTGGAGCTGGATATCGCCAAAGCGGCAGCCTACGAAGTTTTGTTTATCTTCCGGCCAAACCGACAGCATGATGTCCGGGTATTTGTCGTCCTGATTTACGGCGCCATCCCAGATAATCCCCAAAGGTTGATTGCCGCAGGTGGAGTATCTCAGACGCCAGAACATTTTTTTCCCGTATTTTAGCATGGCATAATGTCCGGCCAGTTCCATATCAAAGAAGTAAGAGATCTTCTTGACGATGTATCCGTCCTCCGGCGTTTTTTGCAAGACGTAAAGCAGGTTATCTATCAAAAAAAATTCGTTTTCCGACAGATGTTGCAGGTGACGCCCTTTGTAACGGAATTGCACATCTTCCGGTATGGGGTATGCCGGCAGGAGCGCTTCGGTTGTTTTGTTGTCGGTAAATATCCAACAGAAAACAACTTTTGGCTCATCAGATTTTTTCGTTTTATACGAAACCAGATACGGTTCCGGCCAAAGGTCGGTCTTTTTGATACTGTCCAAAGCCTGCTTGGCCTGATGTTGCGATGCATAAGGCCATTCCGGTGTTTTTAAATACTTTTCTTCTTTTTTCATAATTCTTATTTTTAATAATTTTGTTTCTATCGTTAATATACAACGAAAAATTTTTATTTGTAAAGTTTTTTGTCTTGCTTTTTGTCTAAATGTCTTATATGAATGAGGTAGATGAGAACTTATTATTAACCCCTAAATTTTTATATTATGGCAAAAGATGTCAAAAGAGTCCTTTCTTTATCCGAACAAAGAGAGGTTATGCGCTGGGAGACATGGCTGACAGCCACCAGTGGATTTCGTTGTGAATACGGAAGCAGGCAAATACCCCTGCCAACGGTTTCCATCTTCGGCGGACCGAAACTGAAGCCCGATATTGTTCTGGTTGTCGGCGACAGTTTGCGTGCCGCGGCCGAGGCAGCCGCTTTTTTGCGGCATTATCAACGGATGGAGGAGGCGTATCCCGAGGTGGTTTGTATGCCCGGTTTTACCACGGCACCGATAATTGATCTCGGTTATTCGGCCGAGTGGTGGCTTAAGGTTATCCTGATGCGGCTCGGTATTCCAAAAAAGGTGCTCAAAAGGCATCCCAAACCGGTATTCGACCGGAGGGATCCGTGTGAGACTCTGGAGGATATGTTGGCAGAAAAGCCTGATATCAGAACGGCGGTTGTCTTTTCTTCCCGCGGCTATTCGATGGCGGTGGCGCAGGAGCTTTATCAGCGGATACCCCAAGTCAGATGGGTGTTTTATGATAATCCCGTGGTGCAGGTTGAGGAGCGAATCTTCGACGCGGAAAACGTTTTTTCCGGCGGTATCGCGGTTGATATCATGATCGGCAGTATTATCCATGCCCGTCAGGATTGGGATATTGTGCGCTACAAATTGAGCAGCGAATCCCGCTATACGGCTCCGAAAAAGCTGCATTTACGCAATCTGGTCGAAAAAGGATATGTTTTGGGACTGGAGAATGATCGCGACTGGGAATATCTCGGCCTGTATGCCGAAGATTATGCCGACCTGATCGCAGAAAGAAAGGCCGAATGCCTGAGCGGCGACGATGTTTGCCGCCGTGTCCGGTATCAGGTCGACAAACTGGTTAAACAGTATGTCGATGCGGTCTAAAAACAGCAAACCCTTTACCGTTTTTTCTCGGTGAGGGGTTTGTTTTTATTTACAAAAAACGCTCCGTCAATTTCGACGGAGCGTTTTTGGCGTTACAAAGCCCGATTACTCGGCAACCTTGAATTCGGCCATATGTTCCAGAAGCGAACGTTTTTCATTTACATTCTCTTGAGCCTTGTTGACCAAGGTTTCATAACGCTCCGGATTTTGTTTGTTGACAATCTGGAAACGAGTCTCGTTGGCCATGTATTCGGCCAAAGGTTTAGAAGGCGCTTTAGAATCCAAGCTCAAGGGAGCTTTGCCTTCATGGATGTTTTCCGGATTGTAACGATACAAAGGCCAAGAACCCGATTCAACAGCGGCTTTTTGATGAGCCAGACCGTCAATCAAGTTGAAGCCTTGGGCAATACAATGCGAGTAGGCGATGATGATGGATGGACCATCATAAGCCTCGGCCTCGTTCATGGCTTTGATTACCTGAGTATCATTGGCGCCGATTGATACTTGCGCAACATATACATTGCCGTAAGACATGGCAATCATACCCAAATCCTTTTTCGGCAATGATTTGCCGGCGGTAGCGAATTTGGCCGAAGCTCCCATCGGGGTGGCTTTGGACTGTTGTCCGCCGGTGTTGGAGTAAACGCCGGTATCCATTACCAAGATATTGATGTTTTTGCCCGAGGCAATGGCGTGATCAAGGCCGCCAAAACCAATATCATAGGCCCAACCGTCGCCGCCTAAGATCCAAACCGATTTCTTAATCAAATAATCGGCCAGTTTGTCAAGATGTTTGGCCTCCGGAGTATTGATTGAAGCCAGTTTGTCGCGCAGTTGTTTTACCAAATTGCGCTGTTCATCAATCTCAACATCACTCTTTTGCGGGTTGTTCAACAGTTTTTCAACCAAATCGGCACCAACTTTGTCTTTTAGGCCCTCCAGGAGCTGTTTGGCAAAGCCGGTCTGCTGGTCGATTGAGAAACGCATACCCAAACCAAACTCGGCGTTGTCTTCAAACAAAGAGTTTGACCAAGCCGGACCATGACCTTTTTCGTCTTTGGCATAGGGTGTGGTCGGCAAGTTGCCGGAGTAAATTGAAGAACATCCGGTTGCATTGGCAACAACCATGCGGTCGCCAAACAACTGGGTCAACAATTTGACATAAGGTGTCTCACCACAACCGGCACAAGCGCCAGAAAATTCAAACAAAGGTTGAATCATCTGAGTGGTCTTGGGCAAGTTCTTGGCAACCTCGGTACGTTTTACGTAAGGCAGGGTTTCAAAGAATTTCCAGTTGGCTTTCTCGGCTTCCAAATGGTTTTCGATATGATCCATGTTGATAGCTTTGAGCTCCGGATTGGATTTGTTCTTAGCTGGGCAGGCCGAGGTACAAATACCGCAACCGGTGCAGTCTTCCGGAGACAATTGCCAAATGAATTTCTTGCCGGCAAACTCTTTGCCCTTGTAGTCAGCCGATTTGAGCGAGGTTGGAGCATTTTTCAACTCTTCTTCCGAGGCAACTTTCAATCTGATTACACCGTGCGGGCAAACCAGCGAGCATTTGCCGCATTGGATACAAATCTCGGGATCCCAAACAGGAATCTCGGTTGCAATACAGCGCTTCTCGTACTTGGTTGTGCCTGTCGGCCAGGTGCCGTCGGCAACCTCGGCAAAAGCCGAAACCGGAAGTTCGTTGCCACGGTCGGCAATAATCTCGCCGGTAACTTTTTTGATGAACTCAGGTGCATCGGCAGGTACCGGAAGCAAACGATGGAAGGTTGAGGTAACCTCTGCCGGGTATTCAACTTTGTGCAAATGAGCAAGTGATGCATCAACCGCGGCAAAGTTCTTTTGAACAATGGCATCACCTTTCTTGGAATAAGTTTTCTTAATGGCATTCTTGATTTGCTCGATAGCCTCGTCTTTGGGCAAGATGTTGGAAATAGCAAAGAAACAAGCCTGCATGATGGTGTTGATGCGTTGACCCATGCCGGTTTCGCGCGCAACCTCTACCGCGTTGATGGTGTAGAAGTTGAGCTTCTTGGCAATGATTTCTTCCTGAACCTCAATGGGGAGATGATTCCATACTTCGTCCGCCGGATAAGGTGCATTTAACAGGAAGGTTGCGCCCGGTTTGGCGATTTTCAGGATATCAACCTTGGCCATAAACGGGAACTGGTGGCAGGCAACGAAATCGGCCTTGTTAATCTGGTAAGCCGCTTTAATCGGATTGTCAGAAAAACGCAAGTGCGATGTGGTCATTGAGCCTGATTTACGCGAATCGTAAACAAAATAGCCTTGACCATATTTGCCGGCGTCTTCGGCAATAATCTTGATTGAGTTTTTGTTGGCACCAACCGTACCATCAGCACCCAAACCATAGAATACGGCACGGACAACATCTTTGCCCTCGGTGTCGATATCGTCAGAATAGGGCAGAGATGTATTGTTGACATCGTCATTAATACCAACCGAGAAGCCGTTGATTGGTTTCATTGAGGCACCGTTGTCATAGACGGCACGAACCATACCCGGAGTAAACTCTTTGGACGACAAGCCATAGCGGCCGCCAAAAATACGCGGCATAGAAGAAATTGCGCCGTTGGCAAATGCTTGAGTTAATGTGGCAACAACATCCAAATACAAAGGCTCACCGATAGAACCGGATTCTTTGGTGCGGTCTAAAACATTGACAACTTTGACCGACTTGGGCAAAGCATTGATAAACGATTTTTCCGGGAACGGACGATAGAGGCGAACTTTCATCAAGCCAACCTTGTAGCCGTTGTTGTTTAGGTAGTTGATGGTCTCTTCAACCGTCTCGGCACCAGAGCCCATAATAACAATAACTTGCTCGGCATCAGGCGCGCCAACATAATCAACAACATTGTATTGACGACCAGATATTTTGGCGAATTTGTTCATCTCTTCTTGGACAATGCCTTCGACCTGTTTATAGTATTTGTTGCAAGCCTCGCGACCCTGGAAGAAAACATCAGGGTTTTGGGCTGTGCCACGGATAACCGGCTTTTCCGGACGCAAAGCATGCTCGGCGTTGAAGGAATAATCAACACCTTCCAACATGGCTCTTAAATCGTCGTCAGAAAGTAATTTAATCTTTTTAATCTCGTGCGAAGTGCGGAAACCGTCAAAGAAATGCATAAACGGAACACGCGAACGCAAAGTCGATGTCTGAGCAATGGCGGCAAAGTCATGCGCTTCTTGCACCGAGTTGGAGCAGAGCATGGCAAAACCGGTTTGGCGGCAAGACATAACGTCAGAGTGATCGCCAAAGATTGACAAAGCATGGTAGGCCAACGAACGAGCGGCAACATGCATTACAAACGGGCTCAACTCACCGGCGATTTTGTACATGTGGGGGATCATCAACAACAAGCCTTGCGAGGCGGTAAAGGTGGTGGTCAAAGCACCGGCCTGGATAGAACCATGGCAAGCACCAGCTGCACCGGCCTCAGATTGCATTTCTTGAACTTCAGGTACAACACCCCAAATGTTCTTTTGTTTAGCTGCAGACCATGCATCAGCCCACTCGCCCATCGGTGATGATGGGGTAATAGGGTAGATGACACAGACTTCGTTCATGCGGTGGGCAACTGAAGCTGCGGCTTCATTGCCATCCATCAT
>CALXUO010000062.1 GCA_944391695.1 uncultured Alphaproteobacteria bacterium | reverse complement strand
AGCTCTCGACAAAAAATGTCCACCGGACATTTTTTGTTTCTGCGAGCCCAACGACCTCGTTGGTTCGAGCGGTCAAACTTCACCACAAAAAAACTCTCCGCTAAAGGGAGAGTTTTTTAAGTGGTGGGCCCTGATGGACTCGAACCAACGACCAGACCGTTATGAGCGGCCTGCTCTAACCAACTGAGCTAAGGGCCCGTCTTTTGTTAAGACAAGGTGCAAAATATGCCAAAACCCCATCATAGTCAAGCAATTTTTTTACTTACCAAATACTTTTATCCGCAAAAAAAGCACTCAAAGCCTTTTTAGCTTCAAGTGCTTCAATTTATCATTCCTGAGGCAAAAATTGTTTCCAATCTTTGAACTCAAGATTTTCAAGCCTCTCGGTAACGTCGACAAATACCTTTGCTGTCTCAAGCTCTTCTGCATCAAAACCGGTAATTTTTTTACCTCTCATATACTCTAAAATATGATACTCAACCTTTTTAAACCACTCGCGCTCATAATCAATCATATAGCTTTTGAGTATAATCTCTACACTAAGACAACCATCAGCTTTTTGTGTTTCTCCGTTTTTCTCATACTTATTTCTTTTCACAGCAAAATCATCGGCCCATTTTTTCAAAATCGCATAACTTGCAAGCAACTCCGGTATCGTAACCCGCACATCTCCCCTTTCAATCAAACAGGCAAGAATAATGGCATCGGCAAAATCCCTTTTGGCTAAAGATAATAATACACTTGTGTTCATATCTAAAAAATTAGCATTAATAATATTAAATTAATGCCTTAACAATATGATTCACCTTATTCTTTGTCAACAAAAAACCTCCGTTTCAAACCGGAGGTTTTATTGATATTTACTGATCCAAGAACGAGCGCAATTTGCGTGACCTGCTCGGGTGTTTCAATTTGCGCAAAGCTTTGGCCTCAATCTGCCTGATACGTTCACGCGTAACATTAAACTGTTGCCCCACCTCTTCCAAAGTGTGATCGGTGTTCATACCGATACCAAACCTCATCCGCAACACGCGTTCTTCTCTCGGTGTCAAAGAGGACAAGATCCTGGTGCAAGTTTCCTTCAAATTTGAGTGTATTGCCGAATCCAAAGGTTGCAACGCACTCTCGTCGGCAATAAAATCACCCAGCGATGAATCTTCTTCATCCCCGACCGGAGCCTCCAACGACACCGGCTCTTTGGCAATTTTCATCACTTTGCGTACTTTTTCCAAAGGCATCGACAATCTTTTTGCCAACTCCTCCGGCACCGGCTCTCTGCCCATCTCCGCCAACATCTGACGCGAAGTTCTGACCAGTTTGTTAATTGTCTCAATCATATGCACCGGAATACGAATTGTGCGCGCCTGATCGGCAATCGAGCGAGTTATAGCCTGCCTGATCCACCATGTTGCATAGGTCGAGAACTTATAGCCGCGGCGATATTCAAATTTATCAACCGCTTTCATCAAACCGATATTACCTTCTTGAATAAGATCCAAGAACTGCAAACCGCGGTTGGTATATTTTTTGGCAATTGATATAACCAAACGCAAATTAGCCTCAATCATTTCTTTTTTGGCACGCTCGGCTTCTCGCTCACCTTTCTTAATGGTATCAACCATCCGACGATATTCATTAATCGGCAAACCGCATTCCTGCGCCATCTTGGCCACGCTATCCCGCAGCTCGGTAACTTCCTCACCGTATTTGGACACAAATTCCTGCCAGTGTTTATCTTTGATTTTGGCAACCTCATTAAGCCAATTCGGTGCAAGCTCAGCTTTCTGATAAAGTTTCAAGAAATCATCACGCTTAATTTTGCAACTCATAGCATAGCGCAACAATTTTCCCTCAAACCCCATCAATCTCTTATTAAGATCGTTCAATTGCTCAACCAATTGCTCAACTCTTGTTGCATTAAGATGGATTGAGCTCATCAATTCCACCAAATCTTTTTTAACACCAAGATATTTTTTCTCCACCGCCGGAGTAATGTTTTTACCGGCAATAATAGCAGCCACACGTTGGTTTTGAATTTTTTTCAAATCATCATAATAGCTCGAAATTTTGGTCAATATCTCCAAAACCGGCTCTTTCAAAGCCTCTTCCATTGCCGAAATTGATGCCGACGCCCGTCCTCCGTTGCCGTCTTCATCAGCGTCTTCTTCATTTTCACCGGTGTTTTCGCCTTCGCCGTCTATCTCATCCCCAGCGTCATCGTCATCTTCTTCATCTTCAACAACATCGCCGTCAATCTCAATATCATCTTCCAAATCCTCGTCGATATCGTCAAGATTATCTTTTTCATCCAACTCACGAGCTACTTTATCCAAATCCTCATTAGAACCACTTTCTTCTTCCTCAAAAGCCATCGCATCCATATCGTCGCCATACATCATCTCCAAATCGACAATATCGCGCAGTTGCATTGTCCCGCCGATAAGCTCATCACGCCATCCGGCAATTGCCTTAATTGTCATCGGGCTTTCGCACAACCCATCAATCATCACCGTTTTGCCGGCCTCAATACGCTTGGCAATGGCGATTTCACCGTCTCGAGACAACAGTTCCACCGACCCCATTTCTTTGAGGTACATCCTGACAGGATCATCGCTACGGCCTAGTTCTTTTTCATCAAAATTGCCGCCTTCGTCTTCGTCCTCGTCATATTCCTCCTCATCGGCAACTTCGCTTTCAAACCCCTCAACATCGCTTTCGGATATAAGGCTTATCCCCATATCCGAAATAGAGGTCATAATGTCTTCAATATGTTCCGAGGATTCTCTTTCCGACGGCAAAGCTTTATTAAGCTCTTCCATAGTGATAAAGCCGCGTGCTTTTCCCTTATCAATCAGACGCTTAACGGCACTTCCCAAAGAATCAATTAACGGCGCATCGGCCGATGCACCATCATACAAATCCGAATTTTCTATGTCCGACATAAATTTTCCTAAAAAATCGATTTTTTATTTAAGCTTAAACTGAGATTAATTGTTAATAATTTTTAGCTATTTTGTCAAGCATTAATATTCCGATTCGCTCCCAAAAAAACGGGGCTTTATCTACTTGTCAAAAACCATCACTTTCATTTATAAGCGCATCTCTTTCTTTTTTCAAGCTTTCAAAGCGCAAATAATCGTCATCACCAAAATTTCCGCTTTCCAAAATTCTCTTGCAATCTCTGATATCGGCCTCCAAGTGTTTAAGCTGAACTTCAATTATTCTTTCATTTAGTTCCTTACGCATTTTAATGATATCCGGGCATTGTTTTTTTAATATCCGCAAATCGACCATATTCCGCCACGCCTCTTGCCCCAATATTTCATCCAGTCTTGCCGTCAGCTCATCTTCCGATTCAATATCCGGATTATCGTGCATTATCTCCAAAATTTTTTCATAAAACCCTTTTAATTTGGTGTCTTTAACGGCAAAATTCAAAAGTTTTTCCTCATATTCTTCAACCAAACCAGGATAACACACAAATGCCGATATAACATATTTTGCCACCAAATCATCCAAATCCGTCCTGGTCGTTTTTATCAGCGAACGTTTTTCATGCCTCAAAGCTCTGTTATCATCTTTTCCTTTGCCAAATTTTGCATCAAACTTCTTTTGCGTCCTTAACTCGGCATAAATCTTGCTTTTCATCTCCTGAATATAATAGTTGCGCACCGTCTCATCGGTTATCTTGGCAACTTCTTCTTTTATATCCTTTTCCACTTTTGCCTTTTGCTCAGGTGTTGCTACCAACCTGCCTTCCAAATTTTTGCGCCACAACAAATCTTTCAACGGCATGGTGTCGGTAACGATTTTCAAAAATTCGTCGGTTCCTTTGGCGCGCAAAAACTCATCCGGATCCAGTTTATCCGGCAAAAAAGCATATTGTAACGAATAACCAGGTTTCAAAATCGGCAACACTCGATCAACCGAGCGCACGGCCGCTCTGATACCGGCCAAATCGCCGTCAAAACAACAAATCGGCTCATTCACCACTTTCCAAGCCTCCATGATTTGCTCCTCGGTCAAAGCCGTACCCAAAGGTGCCACCGCATAACCGACACCGTATTTATCCATGGCAATTACATCCATATACCCCTCGCATATAATCAAGCGCTTGGCTTCAAAGCCCTTATCTCTGGCATAGTTAAGGTTATACAAGATGCGTCTTTTGTTAAATACCGGCGTTTCGGGAGAGTTCAGATATTTGGGCTGGCTTTTATCCAACACTCTGCCGCCAAAAGCAATCACCCTGCCTCTTTTATCCATAATTGGTATCATCACGCGGTTGCGGAAAAAATCATGCGGACGGTTGTTGTCAGGTACGGTTAAAAGCCCCAGCTCTTCCATCTCCTTATCACCAACTCCGTGTGATGAAAGCTGAGCTTTCAGCCCGTTGTTTCCCGGCGCAAAACCAAGGCGAAATTTTTGGATAATTGTATCATCAAAACCTCTGGCATACAAATAATCCAGCCCCTCACGACCGGCCGGCAGGCGCAACATTTTTTCAAAAAACTTTGCCGCCATCTCCATAATATCATAAGCTGTAGCTTTTTTTTCGGCTTCTTCTTTGCTTTCGGGATTAAATTTTGGCAATTGCATGCCAACTTTGTGCGCCAATTTTTCCACCGCATCAATAAAACTAAGGCCGTTGGCCTCCATCTCAAACTTGATAATGTCGCCATGCGCCCCGCAGCCAAAACAATGATAAAAACCTTTGGCCTCATTTACAGTAAACGACGGTGTTTTTTCATTATGAAACGGACAGCAGGCCATATATTCCCTGCCTTTGCGCACAAGCTTAATCTTAGAGCTTATGACATCAACAATTGATATCTTAGCTCGTAATTCATCACAAAATTTTTGTAGATCCGTCGACGCCATAAACAGCTAACCTTTAGTTTCCACTCAAAAGTGCCTTTACTATTGTGTTAACTTTGCCCATATCAAGACTTCCGGCATATTTTGCTTTCAGCGCTCCCATCACTTTGCCCATATCTTTCATGGAATTAGCTCCGGTTTCGGCAATAATTTCCTTAACTGCGGCTTGAGTTTCGGACTCATCCATTTGTTTGGGCAAAAATCTCTCAATCACGCTTATCTCGGCTTTTTCTTTTTCGGCCAATTCAGGACGATTGCCCTCCAAAAACATTTTTATCGAATCTTTGCGTTGCTTAATCATACCTTGCATCATGCTCATCAGCTCGGCATCACTTGCCTTTTCTTGCCCTTTACCTCTGGCCTCGACATCTTTTTCTTTTTGGCCGGCAATAATCATTCTCACCGCACTGGTTGTAAGTATATCTTTGGCAAGCATTGCCTCTTTCAAAGCTTTTTGCAAATCATCTCTTAACATCTGTCTTTTCTCCTTTATCTCAAACATTTTGGCTCAAGCATATATTCTTTAGCTCAAAAAATCAACCTCCGGCGTAAAAAATATTTTTTCTTATCACAGCATTCCCTTGACTTTTTAGACAAATAGACATAAAAAACAAAAGAAATATCTTATTATTAACCTCCTAATATTATAAAATTATGGATAACTTTACGATTTATGGCCTTACCGGCTTGTTTTTTGTTTTGGTTATTGCCGTTGGTCTGTTCGTGACACGCCGCAAAAAAACAAAAATAACCACAATCAAAAAAGATCTTACGGTTCGACTGCCCGAATGTTTTTCGGTTTCTCCGTCTGGTCATCTGCTGATTAACGGCAAACCCCTTGAAACATCAAAACAGCGATTTTACATTCAGGCAATGGAACGCGTATATGCCAACCGTGCCGGTCATGTTTTCGTTGAGCTCCTTGAAGATGACTATTTGATGAGTCTGGTTGAATTTGACCACACCGGACACCCCGTCGGCAAGCATCAACTGCCGGAAGGCATTTCCGCAATAAAGTCATATTATCAGGACTCCGAGGGACGCCTCAACATAACCATCTCGGTCGCCGAATAATTTTTACCCCGTTTTGCCGCCGCAAATCGGGGTTTCTTTTTCCCTTAAAAATACCATCTGAAACCGGCCGAAAATTCTTCCTCATCATCACCCCGAGCATCATTATACAAAGCCTGCATACCAAAGGCCCAATTTGTGCTCAAGACGTAGTTCATCTCCAGTTTATAGCTTGTTTGTTGCCCGATTTTCTGGCTGGCCCACTGTGGCTCAATCTCGCCCAAAATTTTCCATTTTCCGAAATCAGCCATCACTCCTAAATCCGCACCGAATGCTAACCATGAGTTATGCGGCAAAAATCCGCCATACGCCGCTTTTGTATTCAAAAGCGCAAACCCCCACAACCAATCGGCAAAAGCATAAGCCCCGCCGCTGCCGACAGTCAGATTACCGACATACCCCTCGCGCCCGTTTTGCGGATTCTGCCACCGCTCGACATTAGCCCTAATCTGAAATGACACCGGCGTAAACATCGCATCAATCGGCGAAATCGAACGAATGGTCAACAAATCAAAATTATGCAAAACCGTTTTGTCTTGCTCATCATAATGCCTAAAACTCGTCTCCAAAAAATTAATCTCGGCCCCTTTGGGCAAACCGAAAGTGTTATCGGTCAAAGATTGATACGCCGGACGATAAGCAATTTCTTCAAAACTTTCGCCGTTTCTAACCCCGCCTCCCACCACGGCTCGCATCGATTCGTGGGCCAACAACGGCGATTTTCCCTCTTTCAAATCTTCAATACTTCCTTTTTCCGTAAGCTTGCTTCTCAATCTCAACGCGTCAAAACTTTGGCGGCGATATTCTTTTAACTCCAAATCCTTTGCCACATATTGATACTGCACATATTGATAAGCTGTCTCCAACACATCGGCTTTTTTGGCCTCGTCCATATTTTGAGGCAGCTCAAATTTCTTAGTTTTTATAATCTGCAAATAAGCATTTTTTTGTTCATCATCCATCATCTTATAGCGATATCTTATTTTATTCTGTCTTGACGGACGATAATTAATTCCTTTGGTCAAACCTTTGGCTCTATATGCAGCCTTAAAGGTATCAAGAGGAATGGCGTGCACCGGAAATTGTTCGGCCAGTTTCAACTCTGGTCTTACGGCATCAATCATTTCCATCAGCATATAAGAGCAATTACGGCTAAAGAAATAATATCTTGATTGAGTCTGCCCGATCTCCCACAAATGTGCTACAAAAAATTCCAACTCCTCATCATCAAAATCAAGATTAAGCTCCCAAATATCTCGGTTTTCAATATTGTTATAAGTGTTGATAATATCATAATAAGGCTTCACGGTAAACCCACCGAAATACCCTCCTGTCAACCCCAATATTGCATACAACGCCCCCGGCTCATCTCCGGTAAAAGCACCATAATTGGCTCCATGCGCCAACAGCTGTGTACCTTTTCTTTTGGTATCAATTCTGAGCAACGTATGCCCAAACATGGATGAAGGGTTGTTCATATAGGCATCGGTAAACAAAAGTGTTACGCCATCTGGCTGCAAATCCTGCCTAAACTGCTCATATTCTTTGCAATACGGAAAATCTTTTTTTATCATCCCTTGTTTTTTAAGCCACAAATATCTTGCCGGAAACAAACACTTTTTTTCATCATCATCTCCCTCAAACAATTTTATTGAGGCCAGCAATTCGGCTTGAGGATTTTTTTTGCCGCTCTCACTCAAAAAAAAGTTTTCTGAATCAATAGAGCTTTTGGAGTTTTGATAATGAAGCAAAGCTCTCCATTGATTAGTATCAGCCAAATCTTCAGCTCTGCCAGCATTGCTCCAAATCAAGATACAAATGATAAATAAAAATCTCAAAAGCATATTTAAAAACCTTAAAGCAGCCGCACTCCTTACAATTTTGCAAACGGATTGCGGCTGCTTTTATACCTCAAAACAACATTATAAAAATTTTATGCTTTTGCAAGTTGCATAACCGACAAAGTCAAATCAACCGCATCCACATCATTGCTGGCAAACAAAACGCCGAAATTATCTTGTACTTTTCCGGCAAACTCTTGTTCATCAACATTCAAAATACCGGCAACAGTAACCAATGTTTCACCTTGACCCGCCGCGGCATCAAGAGCAAACTGCTCCATATTGTTTTCCAAAAATGCCAACAACATTCTACCTGTTCCGCCGGTAACTCTTCCGTTTGGATCACAACCCGAAGTACCTGTTGAAATACCAAATGTTTGTGTACCAAAAATACCGTTAGTAGTAGCAGCCAAAACCTGTGGTACAATACCGGACTGTCCGCGCCATGCCATAGAGCCCAAGCCGCAACCGGTAGAATCATAGGCATTAGCATTTGAACTCAAGGCCAAAACACAAGCGGCAACTGCCGACAAAAGATAAATTTTTTTCATTTGCTTTTCTCCGAAAAATTTAGCAATACATCCGTCAGACTACCAACATAAATTAAATATGTATAGTCTTTTAGGCTATTTTTCCCCCACAAATAAAAACTCTTGATTTATTTATCAAAGATGATATATTGACAGACATCGTTGATTAAAAAACATAAGTTCTGTGAAGGATTACTATCCCTCGCAGTTCTTTTTTAGCATTTAATATTTATAAAAAGGTGAGAAGATGGAAAAGATTCCTTTGACAAAGGTTGGCTATGATGCCTTAGAAGCAGAATTAAAAAACTTAAAAGCGGTTGAACGCCCAAATATTATTGCCGCCATATCCGAGGCCAGAGCACAAGGCGATTTATCAGAAAACGCCGAATATTCTGCTGCCAAAGAAAAACAAAGTTTTATTGAGGGGCGCATTCAAGACCTAGAGGCTGTCTTAAGCCGCGCTCAGGTAATTGATGTCAAAACGGTTCATAGCAATGTCATTCGTTTTGGTGCCACGGTTGTTGTAGCCGATGAAGACACCGATGAAGAAAAATCATATCAAATTGTCGGCGATTACGAAGCAGATATTGAGAAGAACAAAATTTCTTTATCTTCTCCTTTAGCCAAAGCTTTGATTGGCAAGGAAGTCGGCGACGTTGCCGAATTTAAGGCTCCGTCGGGACCAAAAACTTTTGACATTATTGAAGTAAAATATATTTAAATTTACTTTCATATGGTTTATATTAAAAACTGCCGAGATTAATTTGGCAGTTTTTTTCAATTAAGGAGAATAAATAATGAAAAACCGATATAGTGTTGATGATGGCAACAAATGTGATTGCGACGACGACAACAAATGCGGTTGCACCTACCCCAACAACATTCAAGAATTTCCCTGCGGCTGCACCATAGAAAACAACTGCGGCTGCATCAAATATGATGAAACCAAGAAACAATACTATCATGATGAAAGCGTTTGCCATTGCAACACCAAAGGCGAATGCAAATGTCATAAGGCTTAAAAACAGATGGCAGAATTTAACACCCGAATTCTCATCATTGGTTCAGGCCCGGCAGGTTACACGGCTGGTATTTATGCTGCCCGTTCCGGACTAGAGCCTATTTTGGTCTCAGGGCTTGAAAGCGGCGGCCAGATAACCTTAAGTGAAAATGTTGAAAATTTCCCTGGATTCGCGCATGCCGTCTCCGGTCTTGAGCTGATGAACAACATGCGTTCTCAAGCCGAAAATTTAGGTGTTAAAATAATCAATGACAAGATTGTTGAGGTTGACTTCAAACACCGACCGTTTGAGTGTTCCTCCGAAAACCACGATGTTTTCTATGCCGAAAGTATTATTATAGCCACCGGAGCTTCGGCCAAGTGGCTGAACATTCCAAGCGAAAAAAGATATCGCGGATTTGGCATTTCGGTATGTGCCACTTGCGATGGCTTTTTTTACCGCGGCAAAGACGTTGTCGTTATCGGGGGCGGCAACTCTGCTGCTGAAGAGGCATTATATTTAACCACCTTTGCTCGTTCGGTAACCATAATTCATCGCCGCGATGCCCTGCGTGCCGATCAACATCTGCAAAACAAATTACTTCATAACCCGCAAATTCATATCAAATATAATTGCACCATTGAGGAATTCATAGGCCCGGAAAATCCACCCAAAATCGAAGCCATAAAATTAAAAAATGTCCGTACCGACAAGACCGAGATTTTTAAAACCGACGGAGTTTTTCTTGCCATCGGGCACCAACCCAATACTTCCATATTTCAAAATCAGCTTGAGCTTGACAAAAACGGCTACATCAAGACCAAACCCGGAAGTACGCAAACCAACATTGAAGGAATTTTTGCCGCCGGCGATGTAAAAAACCCTGAGTTTAGACAAGCGATTATCGCCGCAGGCTCCGGCGCCATGGCCGCTATGGAAGCCGGCCGGTGGCTCAGCAAATAAGCCCAATTACTCATACCGCAAAGCGTTAATCGGATTAAGAAGCGAGGCTTTGTATGCCGGATAAAACCCGAAGAAAAGCCCCACCAAACCGGCAAAAGAAAAAGGTATTAATACATAAATCAGCGATACTTTAGTTGCCAAAGAACTAAAAAATCCTACAGCCCACGAACCAATTAAACCAACAAACACTCCGACCAACCCGCCGATTAAAGATAACACTAAAGCTTCCGTCAAAAACTGCCAACGTATATCCCAGGCCTTGGCACCTATGGCCATACGAATTCCAATCTCCCTCGTCCGCTCAGTAACCGATACCAGCATAATATTCATAATGCCGATACCTCCAACCAGCAATGAAATAGACGCAATTGAGCCAAGCAAAATCGTCATTATCTTGGTGGAGCTTTCCATCATTTCCATCATCTGAGTTAAGTTTCTGATTACAAAATCATCTTCTTTGGTAGATCCCAAATTATGCCTTTGGCGCAAAAGCTCTCTTATTTCCTCTTGCGAGGTATAAGTACTTTGGGCATCAACCGCTTGCAACATCACCATTTTTACCTGATCGGGCAACTTTGTTCCCATAACTTTTTTCTGTGCGGTTGTAATCGGAATATACACCACGTCATCTTGGTCCATTCCGTTACCTGATTGCCCTCTAACCTCCAAAACACCGATTACCTGAAAAGGTATTCCTTTAATTCTTATTACCTTGCCCAGCGGGTCAACATCGCCAAACAGCTCACTAACCACTGTCTGTCCAAGTATTGCGGTTTTAGCGGCATTTTTAACATCGGTCTCGGAAAACTTTCTGCCATAAGCTAATTCCCATTCTTTAATTTCAAACATGCGGTTGTCGGTTCCGGTAATTCCTGTTGACCAGTTGGCATTACCATAAACAATTTGGGCTGTTTCTTCCAATACTGGAGCCGCCAATTTTATCGCCGCTATTTTTTCTTGTATGGCATCGCCGTCACTTTTTTTCATGGTTGGTTTGCTGCCGTGTCCGCTTCTAGCCCCAGACGAGGTCGCCACACCCGATCTGATAATAATCAAATTAGAGCCCATGGTCTTCATCTCATTTTGAATGGATATCTGCGCTCCGTTACCGACCGAAAGCATCACAATCACTGCCGCCACCCCGATAATAATACCGAGGCTGGTTAAAATCGAGCGCATTTTATTGGCCTTAACCGCACGTATGGCAATAGAAAAAATGGTTTTTGCATCAATCATTTGTCATTTCTTTCATCAAAATGAATTTCACCATCAACAATTCTGATAATTCTTTTGGCATAATGTGCAATATCATCTTCATGCGTAACCAAAATAATAGTACGTTTAAGTTCCTCATTAAGTTTGGTAAAAAGATTCATGATTTCAACACTCATCTTGGTATCAAGATTGCCGGTCGGTTCATCGGCAAAAATAATCGGTGCCTCATTAACGATTGCCCTGGCAATAGCCACACGCTGCTGTTGTCCGCCAGAAAGTTGGTTTGGCATATGAAACATTCTTTCTTTCAAACCCACTTTTGCGAGTGCCTCTTTGGCTTTTTTTTCTCTTTCAGAACTTGGCACTTTGGCATAAACCATCGGCAGTTCAACATTTTCCAAAGCATTGGTCCTTGATAATAAATTAAATCCTTGAAACACAAATCCTATTTTTTTATTTCTGATTTCAGCCAACTCATCAGAAGATAGTTGATCCACCCTCACTCCGTCCAGATGATATATCCCTGATGTTGGTTTATCAAGACAACCCAAAATATTCATCAGTGTAGATTTTCCGGAGCCCGAAGGCCCCATAATTGCCACAAAATCGCCCTGCTCTATTTTAAGATTAATTCCCTTTAAGATTTTAAGCTGCAATCCATCCAGAGGATAGCTTTTGGTAATATCTTTAAGCTCAATCAAGCTCATTACCGCCTCCTCAATCTCAATTGGGCGGCTCTTTTCTCCATTTCTTTTTTGTCTTCCAAAATAACCTCATCGCCCTCTTTAAGCTGTTCGGAGATAATTTCGGTTTTATCATCATCGGCGATACCGGCAATAATATTTATGCGCGTTGGTTTTCCTTTGCGCAACACCCAAATTCCTTTGTCCTTATAACGTTTGATTTTGCCGTCGTCATCGGTAACATAAAAACGCAAAGCTTTATTGGGCACCAACAACGCATCTTTTTTCTCAGCGGTAATAATGTTAACATTGGCGGTCATTCCGGGTTTCAAGCGCAAATCCTTATTATCAATACTGATAATCACCTCATAAGTTACCACATTAGAGGTGGTAATCGGGTTATTGCGCACTTGGGTAACCACCCCCTCAAACACCTCATCCGGAAAACTATCCACCAAAAACTCAACCTTTTGCTCTTCTCTGACATTGGCGATATCTGCCTCCACCACCGAGGCCTCAATCTGCATTTTGGTCAAATCTTCCGCCACATTAAACAACGTAGGCGTATTAAAACTTGCGGCCACCGTCTGCCCCACCTCGACCTCGCGCGAAATAACCACTCCATCGACCGATGAAACGATTTTGGTATACTCCAAATCGATTTTCGCTTGTTTAAGCGCGGCCTCTGCCTGCTTTATCTCAGCTTCTTTTAAGGCTTTTTGCGCCACGGCATTACCATAATCACGCTCAGCCGACTCGAGTTCCTTATCGGTTGAATATTTAGATCGGTTAAGTTTTCTGATACGATTTAAGTGTTTTTTATAAAAAGTAATATCATTTTTGGTAACTTCCAATTCGGCCTTGGCAATATCAAGCGCAGCTTGCTTTTGATCAACGGTTGCCTCAAAAGTCTGTGGATCAATCAGGGCCAAAAGCTGGCCTTTATCAACCTTAGAGTTGTAGTCGACATAAATCTCGGCAATAATCCCTGATACTTGCGTACCTATATTAACGGTAGAAATCGGATTAATAATTCCCGAAGCGGTAATTTTTTCCACAATATTACCTTTTTCAATTTTTTTAGTTACATAGTTTCCCGAGTTAGCATCGCAACCGGACAAAATTCCCAGTCCCATAGCCGCCAAAGCCGCACAAACCAAAGATAATTTAAGAGATTTTTTCATATATCCACCCTTTATAAAAACATATTTAAGACATCATAACTGCCAATATATGAAAAAAGCCTTAAAATAATGCTTGCCAAAGCACTATTTTTTGTCTATATTTATAAGTGCATATTCTTATTAACAGTATTAGTATAAACCGTCGAAGTTTCCCGCAACCGAATATGCACGCGGCAAACATTAGACAAAATTTTTTTAATAATGGAAAAAAATTTTGAAGAAAGAGAAGCCATCCGCAACAGATGGATGCTTCGTGGTATCTTACGCCAGATTCAGTCTTTACTGCCTGAAGGCTACGTTGCCACCAACACCAAGCCTGTAAAAAAAGAAATTGGCCGGGTCGATTCTTGCGGCAAATCCGTATACTGGACCAGTTGGTGCAAAAGCGGCAAAGATATCTACCTTGCCTTGCTTGATGGCAACAAGGTAAAGCTAATCGCCGAAAAAGACTTAAAAGCGGTCTACCGCATTAAGTCTCTGTCTTAATCAAAAACAAAAAAAATTATGGCAAAAGAAAAGTTAAACAAAGCGCAGAATATGGCGCTTCAGGGACTGAACCTGCAAGAGAAGCTTAACCTGCTTCATGACTGGAAAAAAGAAGGAACCATTTCGCAAGAGCAGTTCAACTTTTTTTCCAATCATTGGATAACCAGAGACGGCAAAAAAGCCCTCGGCACGCCGGACGCGTTAAAGCGGACGAATAATGAAAACCGCACCAGCGGCAAGATGGTGATTGAGATTGAGATGGAAAAGTTTTTAAACGCCCTCCAAAACAAGCTCAATCTGTATCTCACCCAGCGCAACCCGATACCGTTGAGCTCAAGAGAAAAACAAGTATTCTGGCAGTATATCACCAAATACAGCCAATACCGCTCCTTGAGCAACCGTATTTTGGTGCTGGCGCTGCGATACCCGGATAAGGAACTCAACGAAATGGCCGTTGAGTTGGTTAAGGCGAAGAAAAAGAACCCTCGCCTGCCGGACATCCACTTCTGGGCCTTACTCTGGGCCGACAATCTGGTGCCGATGGACGCCGTCAGATTGATGCTTAAGAAAAGCAAGGACGGTTATGAAATCGACCCTTGTTTCTCACCGGTAACAATCAACGACCTGCTACCGTTAATTGAGGCACAGCGCAACAAAGAGATTACCCGCCTCAAATGGGCACAATCTCTTGAGGGCCGCGAGCGTGAGCGTGAAATCGCCCGCAAAACGAGGCGCCTTAACGCTTTCAACATCTTGCTCCAAGCCGCTCACGAATATATCGGCGGCTAAACGTCAGAAATGAAAAATTTAACCCCCAAAGCTTGTGAAAGCTTTCGGGGTTTTTTTGTTGCAAAAAAGATTGCATCTCTGTTTTTTTCCGTTACAATGATTGCCGTAAAACCGAATTACTAATTAAAAATATAATTATATGCGAAAGTTTAGTTCAGAAGAAAAAGAGCTTTTATCCGGCGCCAGTCCGGCTGCCCGTTATTGGCTGGCAGAACAATTAAAAAAACGCGCCCTAACGGATAAAATCCGCAAAACCTTTATCTACCTTAATCTGGTAGAAGGCAATATCTATCGTAAATGGCATCAAAACTACCGCGAGGATATGAAGCGAATCAAGCTGCACGATAGCCTGCCGGAATTATATGCCTATATATCCAGACCGGAAGTATCGGTGGTTAAGGCTCTGGCCTCTGCTCAACGCAGATATGCCAAAGAAACCAGCAAAACCAGGCAAAAGCAAATTGGTAAGATGATTGCCAAAATTCAACGGCTGGCTTACAGCGAAAAGCTGTTGTACCGGAGAGCAACCGAACAATTTGCCGCCGGCAAAACAGCCAACGTGCTGGAAACGATTGCGGCCGCCATTGAAAACACCGACGAAATAAAAGCAGAAAAGCTTTTGTTTACCAAGCAATGTATCAAGCATTATAACCGCCTGACCAAGCTTGGCCTAACGCCGGATATTGACGAACTCCGGTTGGCATTACGTCCGGACTTTGCTGAAGATACGGACATCTTTAACCGTCAGGTCAACATAGTTTGTTCGACCTACCACAAGGGCAAAGATGTTGCAGCCGATATCAAAGATGTCTGTTTTAACTACATCAAAGCAAGCATTGAAGTTGTCGGTTATCTGCACGCCAATCTCATTGATTATATTTTTAAAAACGATGAGATTAGCGAGAGGGCTTTTCAGCTCTTCTGTGATGCAGAAAAATATATCCGCCGCAGCGGTATGACCGCTCTTTTGAAGAACCGCGCCGCTCGTCTGGCCGATAAAAAAAATCTGCACAACAAACCGGCTGCCGAGTTGTCCGATTCGGATATTCGTATTCTTCGCATTGAAAAGCTCTTTTCCTAAAAACCTAAAAACTGCGCCCGGCCTCCAAACGCCGCACGCAGTTTTTTGTTTTTTATAGACTACTCAAACCTAAATCCGCGCAACAATTCTTCCGTTTTCATGGCTTTTTTGCCCTGACGCTGAATCTCCAATACTTCCAAACACCCACCGGCACAGCCGATATAAAGTCTTTTGCCATCATCTTTAATTTCGCCTGCTTTAAGCCCAAAAACATTTTCTACCACTTTGCATTTCAACAGCTTAAACCTCTCCCCGCCAAACTCAAAATAAGTCGCCGGATAAGGGTTAAACGCTCTTATTTTACGCTCCAATACATCAGCCTGATTATCAAAATCAAGTTTGCTTTCTTCTTTGTCAATCTTCTTGGCATAAGTAACAAGAGATTCATCTTGAGGCTCGGGTTTAATATTGTCCAAATCAGCCAATACCTCAATTATCAGCTTGGCACCAAGATTGGCCATCTTATCGTGCAAAACCCCAACTGTCATATCATCATCAATTGCGATTTCGCCTTTTTTATACATCGCTCCGGCATCCAATGCCTCCACCACCTGCATAATGGTAATACCGGTTTTTTTATCCCCGGCCTCAATAGCTCTTTGCATCGGCGCAGCCCCCCGCCACCTTGGCAAGAGAGAGCCATGCACGTTCAAACATCCTTTGGGATAGGCCTCAATAATCTCTTTGGGCAAAATAAGACCATAAGCCGCCACCACCGAAATATCGGCTTTTAGCGCGGCAAACTTGGCTTGTTCTTCCCCGTTGCGTAATGTTTTTGGAGTCCTAACCTCAACCCCGTGATTTTCTGCCCAAACATGCACCGGCGATTTTTGCATTTCTTTACCTCTGCCGGCCTCTTTTGGCGCTCTGGTATAAACACAAACCAGCTCATGATTTTTGTATAATGCTTCCAATGTAGGTAAAGCAAATTCCGGCGTTCCCAAAAACACAACTTTCATTTTCCTAAACTCTCTCTAAGCCTTAAAATCCAAACCCCAAACGGCATATCTTCCGGCATCTTCCTGCCAGTTTTCTCTAACCTTGACAAACAAAAACAAATGCACCCTTGCCTCAAACAAATCTTCAATCTCTTTTCTTGCCGCCTGGCCGATTTTTTTAATCATCGCACCGCCTTTGCCCAGCACAATAACTTTTTGACTGTCGCGCTCAACGTAAATCGTCATCTCCGCCCTTATTGAGCCATCGTCTCTTCGCTCCCACAACTCCGGCTCCACCGTCAAAGCATAAGGCACTTCGTGCTGCAAATACAAAAACAATTTTTCCCTGACAATCTCTGCCGCCAGCAGTTTAAGCGGCATATCAGACATCTGCTCCTCCGGGTAATACCACGGGCTCTCCGGCAAATTATCCGCCAGATATTTATAAAATTCATCCAAATTTTTGCCCGTTTCTGCCGAGATAAAAAATGTCTCTGCAAACGGATACGCCTCATTCAGCTCCCCACTTAAAGCCAGCAAAACCTCTTTTTTTACCAAATCAATTTTGTTGATGGCCAAAATAACTTTGGCTTTTTTGTTTTGCAAACTTTTGACAATAGCCTTGGCCTCGTCGTCAAACCCTTTTTTGGCATCCACCACCATCACCACGATATCAGCGTCTTTGGTACCGTCCCAAGCTGATGCCACCATCGCCCGATCAAGCCTGCGTTTTGGCTTAAAAATCCCCGGCGTATCAAGAAAAATTATTTGGGTATTATCAAAAATCCCAATTCCTTTAACAATGGTTCTTGTTGTCTGAATTTTAGGCGATACGATTGATACTTTTGAGCCGACAAAATTATTGGTAATGGTAGATTTCCCGGCATTTGGCGCCCCGATTAGGGCCACAAAGCCGCACCTTGTAGGCAAAGCATCCGTCATCATTTAAGCTTCTCCAGCAGGGCTTCCGCAGCAGCAAACTCCGCCAACTTTTTGCTTGTGCCATTGCCCCTTGCGCTCTGCCCATCTTCAAGCACAACCTCCATCTCAAACAACGGTTTATGCTCACTGCCCAAACGCGAAACGAGCCTGTATTGCGGTGTCCCAAGCTTAAGATGATGCGACAACTCCTGCAGTTTGGTTTTGCTGTCCTTGGGCGGAGCTACGTTTTTGTCAATCAATTCTCTCCAGTGATTATTAACAAATTCGATTGCGCCGTCAACTCCTTCGTCAATATAAATTGCGCCGATAACCGCCTCGCAAACATCACAAAGCACATTTTCATTATGTCGCAAATCCTCGGTTGCCACATCCATAAATTCGTCAAGTTTCAAGGTCTTAGCCACCTCAGCCACGGTTTCCTTACACACAAGCCCGACAAACCTTTGCGACAAATTTCCCTCCGGCTCTTTGGGAAACAAATTATACAATAATGATGCCACCGCCACACCGAGCACCCTGTCCCCCAAAAACTCCAATCTCTCATAATTGCCGTCGACATTGGCCTCAATACTGCCGTGTGTTATCGCTTTTTTAAGCAAACTTTCATTTTTGAATTTGTATTTTAATATCTTTTGCAATTCATTCATCAACGGCACAGCCTTTAATTAATAGAGTCAAACAAACGCGACCAACGTATTTTCTTAGGCCAGGTCCAAGGCTTATACCAAGCCCCCTCATCATTATGCGAAAAGAACAAAACTCTGGCCTTGCCGACCAAATTTTCTTCCGGTACAAATCCGACATTAACTCTGCTGTCATCGGATCTGTCGCGATTATCCCCCATCATAAAATAATTACCCTCCGGCACGGTAATTTCTTCAAAATCGTCATTTGGCTCCTGATCCGAAACCTCCAAAATAAAATGCTCCTTCCCTTCTGGCAGCACCTCAACATATTTGCGATATCTCTCGGCACTTCCGAACCGGTTGCGAATAACAAACTCTTCTTCATCTTTACGTTCAAGCATTTCACCGTTAATAAACAAACGCCCACCCTTAAGTTTTATTGTATCCCCCGGCAAACCGATAACCCGTTTGATATAATCGGTGGAATTATCTTGTGGATTCTTAAATACCACTACATCACCTCTTTGAGGTTCATCGCTCCAAATTCTCCCCTCAAACAACGGCAAACTAAACGGAAATGAATGTTTCGAATAACCATAAGTATATTTAGACACAAACAAATAATCGCCGATATAAAGTGTCGGATACATCGAAGCCGAGGGTATTTTAAACGGCTCAAACCAAAGACTTCTAATTACCAAAGCAATCAAAACCGCATAAATAATGGTTTTTATCGTATCAACAAAACTTTCTTCTTTTTCCATCAGCCGAGCCTTACTCTAAAAAACACTCTTTAAAAAACTTCGCTTATCATACAGCATTTTTATAAATTAACAACTATATTTTTTCAATAATAACAACTGCTTGCGCAAAAGGTTTATCATCACTCAAACCAACCCAAACATTCGCATCACAATTATTGCTTTTAAGCATCAAAATTTCTTTAGCCTTCCCAAAAAACACAAGCTCGGGCTTGCCCAAATCATCATGCCTAAGTTCAATATCATGAAAACCTATTCCACAGGCAAATCCTGTACCAAGCGCCTTAACCGCGGCTTCTTTTACTGCCCATATTTTAGCCAGTTTAAATTCTTTTTTTTCATTGGAAGCAACATAGTCTTTTTCACTATCTCGACAAATCCTATCTATAAACTGCTCTCCGTTTTTGTTCAAAATCTCGGCTATCCTGTCAATATTTACGATATCCGTTCCCACTCCGACAATCATATCAATTCCGCCACATTTTTATCTTTTTAACATCAACCTTGCCACATAGTACGAAGCAACCCCCACAATAAGGCAAAAAGGCACACACCCCACCATCATCGGCCACAGGATAGGCCATATATCTCTAAAAAACAAGTCAAAATCTGCTTTAATCAACGCCTTAATTGCTTTGGCAAATACTGAAGCAAAATCGACATCGGCCGCTTTGGTATAATCAAGCCCCAAGATTTTGCGCCCGGTATAAAATACCGACACCCAAATAAACGGAAACGTCCAAGGATTCCCTGCCGCGGTTCCCAGTGCTGCTGCCGCCACATTACCTCTCATCATCCAAGCGACAAGCATTGCCAACATCAAATGCGCCCCGACAAAAGGCGTAAAAGACACTGCCACCCCGCAAGCAATTCCCAATGCGATTGAATTGGGCGTACCTCTAAGCCGTCTAAATCTTGCTCTCCAATATCTCTGAAAACTTTGACGATTTATCATTTTTCATAGCCCCCCAAGCTAAGATATTAGCTTTTTTTTATTTTCCAAGCTTGGAAGTATTTTTATTGATTGGCTCTTGCCACATAAGAAACAACTTTTGACGAACGCAAAGCGGCAATTATATCGGTTAAATGTTTCAAATCCTTAACTTCAATATCCACAATCAGCTCAAAATAACTCAACGTCCGATTGGTGATATTCAAATTGGCAATATTTCCGTCGCTTCTGGCAATCATGTTTGATAGATCGCCCAAAGCCCCTGGCTCGTTAGCCAAAATAACCTTCAACCTACCTATATGTGTTTCCTCTATTGCCCCCTCGCCCCAGGATATATCAAGCCAACGTTCCGGCTCGGAGGCAAATTTTTCCAAAGCCTTGCAGTCTATCGAATGTACTGCCACCCCTTTTCCGGTTGTAACAATACCGACAATTCTGTCTCCAGGCAACGGATGGCAACATCCGGCAAAATGTACAGCCATCCCCGGAATAAGCCCTTTAATTTTCAACGGCTCGGATTTAGATTTTTTCTCGCTTTTGCCAAATCCTCTGACTTTAAACGACTTCACCACTTTGCCCAATTTCGATTGCTTATAGCTCGGATAAACCGCCCTCAACACATCCCAAGCCGTAACCAATCCTTCGCCAACTTTGGCATAAATATCTTCAACCGATTCGGCCTCAAAATTAGGCAAAACTGCAATAAGTCCTTTTTCACTAAACTCCAGGCTCTCTCCCTTAAACGTCCGCTCCAACATTTGTTCGCCAAGCGTAACAAATTGTTCACGTTTATTAGCCCTAACATAACGCCTTATAGCGGCCTTGGCTTTTCCTGTAACCACAAAGCGATCCCACTCCGGAGACGGATGCTGCGCTTTTGAGGTCAGTATTTCAACCTGATCACCATTTTGCAACACGGTACGCAAGGGCTTGATTTCGCCATTAATTTTGGCTCCGACACAAGTATTTCCGACCTTAGAATGCACCGCATAAGCAAAATCAACCGGAGTCGAATTAACCGGCAACCCGATTAAATCTCCTTTGGGAGTAAAACAAAACACCTGGTCATTATACATTTCCAGTTTGGTATTTTCCAAAAACTCCTCTGGGTTCGAAGCCTCCTCCAAAATTTCCAACAATTCCTGAATCCAACGAAAATTCTTGCCCACCACTTTTTCGCCTTGCTTATAAGCCCAGTGTGCGGCCACACCTTTTTCGTTTACCTCGTGCATTTCTTGGGTTCTTATTTGGATTTCGATACGGGTATTTTCCGGTCCAATAACGCCGGTATGAATAGATTTATAGCCGTTGGGTTTTGGTGTTGAAATATAATCCTTAAAGCGCCTTGGCACCATATGATACTTACTGTGTACAATTCCCAAAGCCTGATAGCAAGAAGCCACATCATCAACAATAATCCTAAACGCCATAATATCGGACAATTGCTCAAACGATGCGTTTTTCTTTTGCATTTTGCGCCAAATCGAATAAGGTGATTTTTCTCTTCCCGATACGGAAGCCTTAACTCCGCCTTCTTCCATATCTTTCTGCAGCTGTTTAATAATTGCCGGCACCAAATTACTGCCCTGCTCTCGCAAGAAGTTAAGTCGTGCGGTAATTGACTCATAAGCTTCCTTATGTAGCTCCTTAAACGCGATTTCCTCCAACTCGGTCTTAATTTCCTGCATACCGATTCTCTCGGCCAAAGGAGCATAAATATCCAATGTCTCACGGGCAATGCGGGCGCGTTTTTCCGGCGGACAAAAATGTAGCGTACGCATATTATGCAGCCTGTCGGCCAGTTTAATCAGCAAAACCCTGATATCCTCAGACATAGCCAACAGCAATTTTCTAAAATTTTCGGCCTGTTTAGAATCTTTTGATTTCAGCTCAATCATGGCCAACTTTGTTAAGCCATCAACAATTTGCGCCACCTGCGGTCCGAACAATTCTCTGATTTCATCAATTGTTGCATCGGTATCTTCCACCGTATCGTGCAAAAGTCCGGCAATAATCGAGGTTGAATCAAGCTTAAACTTTGTCAAAATACCGGCCACTTCCACCGGGTGCGAATAATAAGGATCTCCAGATGTTCTAAGCTGAGCGCCGTGTTTTTTCATAGCATAGACATAGGCGCGGTTTAATGCGTCTTCATCGGCATCCGGGTCATAAGATTTAACTAAATCAACAAGTTCATACTGTCTTAACATATTCTTACTTCATTACATACAAAAAAAGTTTCGGCTATTTTACTTATACTGCGATATTATTTAAATAAGTTTAAATAGCCGAAACTTTTTATGCAACAAAAATTTTAATATCCGTCAGGAATTATTCTTCAAAATCATCACTGGCATCAAAGTTATCATCCCCGGCCAAATCATCATCCAAAACATCATCGGCCTCATCCAAAACGTCATCACCTGTCTCATCCAAATCCATAGCATCATCATCAGCACCATGAATTTGCATCGAATCTTCCAATTCGGCCTGTGGCAGCAGCCCTGAGAATTGCTCATCCAAATCGGCCAATTCTCTCTCGGCAGCCATAATTTCAAGCTCTTCTTCCTCGGGTTCCTCAACTTCAACATATTTTTGCAACCCCATAACCAGCGAGCGTTGCAATTCTTCAATACTAACCGTTTCGTTTGCAATTTCACGCAAAGCCACCACCGAGTTTTTATCATTATCTCTGTCAATCGTAAGCGGAGCACCGGCAGATATATCTTTAGCGCGCTGAGCAGCAATCATAAGCAATTCATAGCGATTAGGAATTTTATCAATACAATCTTCAACCGTAACACGAGCCATTTTTCTATCCTTATAAAAAACATTAATTTAGCGATTCGCCAATTGGTATAAACACTTCTATTTTCAAATGCAAGAAAAAAATGATTTTATTATGCAAAAACAAAGCATTATTTTATCAATAATTACTTATCGGATACCCAAAAAGCCAAAACCCCCGCTGTTTTAATTTTTCTCTAAACTCTTGCCGATTCTTTCTAAATTCCAACACATCGGCCAACGGTGCTTTATGGGCCTGAATTATTGATTGCATGGTTGCAAATCTTGCATTTTGAGTATAAGCGCTCATACCTTTAATTTCATCATCATAAATACCTTTTTGATATTCTCTTATAGCCCTTACCACGCCGCTTCTTATATTGGATAAGCGATATGCTTTAATTGTCTTATCGCAGGTATAAGCCCATTCATTTACGGTAAATCCCTCCTTAGCCACAATTTTTGCCAACTCTAATTCTTTGCCCAAAATTCTGGTTTTCTGCACCAATCTGACACAAGGATTAACCATATCTTTCAACCCATACGGCACATACTTACCGACACCTTGTTCTCTTTCATAAGCCATCCACATAATTCCCACTCTTGAAAACAAGAACTTATTTTGCGGTTCATTAGCCCAGTCGTCAACTTCATCAATTGTTGAGATAAAGGCTTTAATATCGGCCGAAGTAATTAAAGTATCTTTAGTTGGATATAGTGTTCGCAAATCACTTTTGCTAAGTTTGGTCGTTTCTTTATATCCTGGCATAAACTTTTCCGGCTTAACCAATTTTTTGATTGCGGCAAAAAAATCTTTATCATAAACCACCTTAGGATGATAAGGGATCATTTTTGGTCTTTCTATATCTTCCTGATAGCCCGGCCACGCCTCTGGCATCAAAAAGAAATAAAGAGCCGGCGACATAAATTCCAAATTTTCAATATCTTTTACTTGTTCGGCAATTCTGGTAGGAAATTTATTTTTAGTTTCTTTAATTCCCGGCAAATTCAAGATTTTCTCAGACATATTAGGAACTTCAAACAACATTGGCCCCAAATACTGATAATATTTTTTAGGCATTATCGCCAAAAATTCCAAATACAAATCCTCACTTTCACCTTTAATTCTTTTTTCTCTGCCGCCATAAGAAGCTATTGCAGTATAAAACTCACTGTCAAAATCACCCAACAAATCATAAAAACTTTTATATTTTTTGTTATAATTATCATATTTGGCAAAATTTGTTTCCAATTCCGAAACCGACGGCAGCTCATCTTTTTCCAAGTCCACCTCAAAAAAATCGGCAAAATCGGCCACTCCGGCATTAGCAGCAGGAATCAAAACTGTCCCAACCATCAACCAGCAAAGAATAAACAATCTAATTTTCAAAAATCCCTCCCATAATTTCACCCAAGATTATATAACACCAAAATCTAAAAAAAGATAAACAAACCAAAATATTTAAAAATATGCTAGACTCTGGAGAAATATTGCCATATTATGCCATCATAACGGTTAATATGAACATATTTATAAGGAGGTTTCGGTTATGCCTTGGACAGATGAAATGGTTGAAGAGTTAAAAAGACTTTGGGATGAAGGAGTTACCACCGGAGAAATAGGCCGCCGGCTTAACATATCCAAAAACTCCATTGTTGGTAAAGTACACCGCTTAGGACTTTCGGGTCGTCCTTCACCGATTAAGAAAAAATCTCCCGCGGGCTCGGCTCCATCCGATTCTCAAACTCCCAAGAAAAAGCCTGCTTCACCCAAAACATCAACCCCTAAAGAGACCCAACCGGCTAAAAAACCGGAAAAGGAATCCTCTCCTCGCCCCCAATCCGAACCCAAGCCTCAACCCAAACCGCAACCCCAAGCCAAGCCTAAACCTGAGACTGTTTCCGCAAAACCGGCTGACACTTTTTCCGCAACCGAAGAAGATATTAAACTTGCCAAGTCTTTAAATATTCCGACTGTCAATCAGTCCAATAAAGAATTTTTATCTCTGACCGACTTGGATAACCATACTTGCCGTTGGCCGATTGGCGATCCCAAAGATGACAATTTTCATTTCTGCGGCAAAAAAGTCCGTTTAGGCCAAACCTATTGCGAAGAACATGCGGCCGTTGCCTATGTAAAACCGGGCAAAAAATAACCTCTTTTACCAATAACCAAAGCGGAATCTTCCAATTGAAGATTCCGCTTTGGTTATTCCCAAACTATTGCCACTTCATCATCAGCGGTAACAATCTTACCTCTTCTCCCGTTTCTGTCGACTATCTTATAAGAATAGTCTTTCGGAGAAAGTTTGTGATAAGACATCTGCACCGGACAAATGCAGGCATACTTGCTCAGTACCTCCCACAAGAACACAACCTGTGTCCATCCGATAATACCTTTCAGCATCCACGCCGGACCGGGAATTCCGTGCGCGGCTACAAGTTCTGCCTTGTTGGCAAACACACAATCTGCGTATCTGTCCTTAAATACGTTTTTCATCACCTCGGCAGCCAAGGTTTGGTTTTCTACTTTACTCATAACTATAATATCTGCTAAATAATATCCGCAATATTAATCCATTTCAAATAAATGACATCATCTTCTGTCATTCTGAGATTCCAGCATCTTTCGATGTAGTCCAACACCCGCTTGCTGACCGGAATCTCGCTCACCGAATTATTCATTCTGCGTAAAATACTGTCGCAAAACCTTATTTGCTTTCTCTGTGCCGCCGACAAATTTCCTTTTTCCTCAGCAGCCACCAATTTTTCCAATAGCGGCCTTATTTGCTCTTTGTCATAGACATCACAAGCCACAAGGTGTATTTTTTCATCATCCGACACCATTTTATCAAGGCAAACCAACGGAAAATCCTTGGTTATTTCCTTTGCCGGAAACAATAAAACAGATAAAAACATTGTCCTCATAAATAATTAAATAATTAATAATATTAACGTGATTTATCATTAGCCTTACCACTGTTTTAGACAAAAGTAAACAAAAATTTGCTTCCTCTTTAAATTAAATTCCCCACGCTTATATCAATTTATCATTATCAACTTTTATTAAGGATATAAGCCAATGAAAAAAAGCCATTTAGCATATGCAGTATTCTCAATTTCTATTATCTCTTTTAGCAGTATTTCGGCCCAGGCCAACGACACCTCATCAGCCATGCCTCACCAAGAAAGCGCCGAAGGAAGAGTGCAAATATCCGAATACTATCGTCACCTAAATTTCAGCAAACTCGGCCAAGATTACTCTGATTTCAAGGATTATCTGCAAAACAAATATGGCCTCGGCTATTCTTTGACCGCTTCCTTTACTGGACAATACGGTGCCCCCGGCGGACACAATACGGCAATTCAAACCATTCTGTATCCGGCCATAACATGGGAAATGTTCAACAATGACTATGGCAACGCCACCCTCAATTTTGCCTACAACATCGTTCAGTATACCGGCGCCAATTCCGACACCATTGACAACAACATCGGCGTTGTAACCTCCATCAACGACTATGACGAGCAACAAAACGAGTTTCCCGAGCTATATATAAGCTACCAGCTTCCCGGTAAATACGATTGGCTGACCATAGGCCTTGGGCAATACCCGATTTATAATTTTGATGGCACCACCTATGATGCCAACCAGCAAGAAAACTTCATCAACTGGACCTTCTCGCAAAATGCCTCCTCAACCTATCCCACCGCCGGTCTTGGCTCCTATTTTCAGATTGACCCCAATGCCGAATGGAGCTTTGCTTTTGGTTTTCAAGATGCCACCAATGTTTCAGGCGACAGAATATCGACCTCGCACTTAGATGAAGAGCACTATACCACCTTTGGTTACGTATCGTATAATCCGACCATCTCAGGCCTAGGATTGGGACAATATTCATTTTTATACTACAACCAACCCTGGGTTGAAGCTCAGCCGCAAACCACCAACGGTTGGTCATTCAACGCCTCGCAAAACTTGAGTGACAAATGGGCCGTATTTGGCCGCGTCAACGGAGTTTCGGGTGAGCAGGCCGAGATTGATACTTCCTATCTTTTAGGTGTTGTCATGAACAATCCTTTCGACCGCAATCCGCTTGATCAAATAGGCTTTGCCGGAGCCCTAAACCACATCAACGAAGACGCTGTAGGTTCTCCGATTGAACACAATTATGAGAAAGTTTTAGAAAGTTATGTAACTTTCGGCATCTCCAAATGGATGACATTAACGCCAGATATTCAAGTCTATTTTGATCCGGCGCTCAATCCATCATCAGACACGGCTTTTGCCTTCTCCTTAAGGGCCACATTATTCTTCTAAACTCATATAACAAAATCTTGTATAAAAGTGGTAATTTTTTAAAAGTTTAACTTTACAAGCAGCTATTTTGTAGGCTAAATTGATACAGCTTAAAATTTAAGAATATTTAAGGTCATATCATGAAAAAAATTACCGCTTTTATTACTTCGCTTTTGCTTGCTGCCTGCCAAAACACCATTGAGACAAACACTTCAATTGAGCCGGTTTCACCTCAACCCGAGCCTCGTCAAGAAGCCAAAATAATCGGCGGAGTTGAAACTTTATATATTCTTCCAATTGAAATGCCTTTCCAGGCCCGCATGGACACCGGCGCCGAAACCTCATCAATGGACGCCGACCATATCCGCCCCTTTGAGCGCGATGGCGAAAAATGGGTATCTTTCAACATCACCAACCGCAAAAACGGCGAGAAACATCATTTTGAAAAACCGATAAAAAGGCGCACCAGCATTGTTCGTATTGGCGAGCATGAAGAGCGCTACGTCGTCAACATGAGTATCAAAATGGGAGACGAGACAATCAAAGCTGATTTCACTTTAGCCCAGCGCGATAAATTCAGTTATCAGGTTTTAATTGGTCGCAACATAATTAACGGCCGCTTTATAATTGACCCTGCTTTAGAAAACACCATGCACTAAGGACAACAACAAACGATGAAACATTTTCTTTCGGCACGTCTTATTTTAACATTTTTTCTGATTTTATCATTGGCTTTTGCCGGCTATAGCATTTATTACAAAATCAAATATTGGGGATTTAGCTTTTCGCCCAAGCAAAACGCCAATGTTTGGGCGATTGAAGCCAACGTCAACTTTACTGCCGATGGTTCTCCGATTAGGGTAAGTCTTGCCATTCCCTCAAAGAACAAAGGTTTCAAGATTTTGGAAGAGAATGTCATAGCCAACGGCTATTCCACCAAAAAATATGACGACCGCATTGTATTCAAAGCCAAAAACATGATTGGCGAGCAAGACTTATATTACAAGATTATAGTCTTTGACAACACCGACGGCAAAGACAAACTCAAAGACAAAACCCCTCAGCCCCCCTCTTTACCGGACATGGACGAGCAACAACTGGCCCAAGCGCAGCAAATCATCAAATTATCAGCTGCCATGCAAGGCGAAGACAGCATCGAAAAACTGATTAATCTGTTTAATCAGGAACCGTTAGATCCGGCGCTTAAATCCTATCTTCCGGTACAATACACCCCGATAGTTGAGCTCAAGATCATGCAAGACCTGCTGGCCCTCAAAGGCATTGCCTCGCGCACGGCGCGTGGACTAAGGCTTGAAGAAGGCCAAAAAATCACTCCCGATTTGATGCTTGAGGCCTACATCAACGGTGCGTGGCGCATCTATGATCCCCTAACCGGCAAACAAGGCCTGCCGGATAATTTTCTTTTATTCCAACGCGGCGGCAAATCTTTGCTTGATGTTGTAGGCGGCACCAATTCAAACGTCAAATTTTCTTTGCAAAAATCCATAACCTCAACCATGAACTTGGCCAGCCAGCGCGCCAAACAATCCAAAAAAGCTCGCTGGTTTGACCACACCATATACAACCTGCCCTTGGCTCAGCAAAACACCTTAAAATGGCTTTCGGTATTTCCGATTGGCATTTTAATTGTAGTTTTGATGCGTAACATTGTCGGGGTTCAAACCATGGGAACCTTTACACCAATGTTGATATCCATGTCCTTGGTCAAGACCGGATTTGTAACCGGATTGGTATGTTTTGTTGCCATTATTTTGCTTGGACTTGTCATTCGTTTTATTATGTCAAAATTAAATCTTTTGCTGGTTCCAAGAATTTCAGCGGTAGTAATTTTTGTTATTTTGATAATCCATGCTTTGACTTTCATTGGTTACAATTTTGATATCAAGATTGCCCAAGCTTCGGTCTTTTTCCCAATAATCATCACCGCCTGGATTATAGAGCGCGCCTCAATCACCTGGGAGGAGGATGGCCCGGTTAATGCCGGCAAAGAGTTGTTTAACAGTCTTTTGGTTGGTATCATTGTCTATTTTGTAATTGCCAATGACTATGTCCGACACATAATGTTTGTCTTCAACGAGCTCAATTTGGTAATTTTGTTTATCGTAATGTTACTTGGCACCTACACCGGCTATCGTTTAACCGAGCTCAAACGTTTTGCCCCAATGGTCAAAAAGGCAAAATAAGATGTTTGTTTTTTTCAAAAAATTCACCTCGCCCAAACTATTGCGCGCCAAAGGTGTGTTGGGGATGAACACGCGCAATTTTCATATCATAAGCAAATATAATCCCCGCAGGCTTTATCCTCTGGTTGACGACAAGGTTCAAACCAAGGCTCTTGCCTTGCAATATGGTTTGGCCACACCCAATCTCATTGGGGTGATTGAGCATCAGTTTCAGGTCAAAAACATACTTGATATGGTCAAAGATCATAGCGAGTTTGTGGTCAAACCGGCGCATGGCTCGGGCGGCAAAGGTGTTTTGGTTATCAAAGAATTTACCGATAATTGTTTCACTCTTCCCTCAGGCAAAACCATCAGCTATAGTGAGCTATATCAGCACATTTCCAATATTTTGAGTGGCCTTTATTCCCTTGGCGGCCGCTATGACGAGGCTTTAGTTGAAGAGGTGGTCCATTTTTCCGATATTTTCAAAGACTATAGTTTCCACGGTGTTCCTGACGTCAGGGTCATTGTTTATAAGGGCTATCCGATTATGGCCATGACCAGGCTTTCAACTGCCGAATCCGGAGGTAGGGCCAACCTGCATCAAGGGGCTGTAGGCGTTGGCCTAGATATCAAAACCGGCAAAACCAAAAAGGCGGTTCAGCACAATCTGCCCCTAACTTATCACCCTGACACTCACGCTGATTTGCGCAAGATTGAAGTTCCCCTTTGGCGCGAACATTTGCTCATTGCCGCCAAAGCCTATGAGATGACGGGCTTGGGCTACTTTGGCGCCGACATTGTTCTTGATGCCCAAAAAGGCCCGATGATGCTGGAGTTAAATGCCCGTCCCGGCCTTGCCATTCAAATAGCCAACGGCTTGGGGCTAAAAAAGGCCATCAAGCGGGTTGATAAGCGTTATCCCTCAGGCCTAACGCCGGAAGAACGGATTAATTTTATTCTGAGCTAAATTTTTTTGCATTTTGGCATTTCAGTACCTATATAAATTTATAGATATAAAAAAGGAGATAAAAGATGTCAGAAACCAAACAACTAAAAAATAATGAAACCAAAAAGCTAAGTACTTCAAAGACCAAAACTTTGCCTAAAGAGACCACCAAGAAACTGACCCAAAGCAAGACTAGAGCCAAAAAAATCAAACATTCTTATCAGGTAAAAGATGCCGAGAATGCGTTATTGCTAAAACTAAAAGACGGCGATGTTGTCATTGAGATGTATCCTGACGCGGCCCCCAACCACGTCGCCAGAATCAAAGAGCTGGTACGCAGTGGTTTTTACAATGGTTTGAAATTTCACCGTGTTATTGATGGCTTTATGGCACAAACCGGCTGCCCCTATGGCAACGGCACCGGCGGTTCCGGTAAAAAATTAAAAGCCGAGTTCAATCGTATTCCACACCAACGCGGCACGGTGTCAATGGCGCGCTCAATGCTGCCGGATTCGGCCGACAGCCAGTTTTTCATTTGCTTTGCCGACTGCCCATGGCTCAATGGTCAGTATACGGTCTGGGGCGAGGTAACATCGGGCATGGAATATGTCGATATGATTAAAAAAGGCAATGGTGCCAATGGCGAAGTATCCAATCCTGATGAGATTATTTCGCTTTCGGTTATTGCCGACATTTAGTAATAGATATCCCCCAGTAAACTGGGGGTTCTATAACAGCTACAAACCTTACGGTTTGACCACGCTCGTTGGCGTGGAGCGGTGTTGTTCCAACACCTTGGCATTCAGCCCCGAGTAAACTCGGGGT
>CALXUO010000061.1 GCA_944391695.1 uncultured Alphaproteobacteria bacterium | reverse complement strand
TCGCAGATCGGCCTTTTGCTGCGGCCAGGGAAGCGGCCGGCGTGCGTGCGGATTTTTACCGTGCCGACTTCTGTTACAAATCTTATACACCGGAAAAAATAAGCTCAATTATGCAAAAGCTTAAATCCTTTGAAAACCCGGCCGACTGTCTTGAAGGAAATTTGCCGCGGCGCAATGAGCTGTTTTGAAAAAAAGAGCCTTTTCTGAGGCTCTTTTTTTCAAAAATTATTTTTTGCTTTTTTTGGCTGCCGCCGTTTTTCGGGGCTTGCCACCGGCAGGTTTCTTTGTTTGAACTTTTGTTTTGGCAGCCGGAGCTTTTTTAGTCATTGCTTTTTTTGCGGTTGTTTTGGTCTGTTTTGGCTGCTTCAGGTGGTCAAAAATAAGTTTGGTAATTTTTTTAGCCTTATCGTCATTCATGGCATAAAGAGGAATCGAAAAATAACCAAACTTGGTATTTCCGGCAATGCGCTGCATTATTGTCATGTGGTAGTGTTCAATTCGTTGCGGAGTTATTCTTAATAAAGGACGGTCAAAACCGCAACATTTTAGGTTTACCTTTTCGACCGATTTTATTTGTGTCCATCTTAAAGGTTGATTGTGGTCAATTTTAATATCCGAATCTGTGATGATTGCTAAAGGCATGCGGAACATAAATACAAACATAGAACTTAAAATCGACAAAATGCAAGTGCCTAAAGCAAAGTAGTATACGGGAGGATAATCGGGAAAAATACTCCAGGTAAATAAAATTGCCAGAGCTAAAAGGCCTAAATTAAACAACAAATAAATTCCCAGTTTGCGACGGGAATAATAAAATATCTTTTCTAATTTTGCCATAATTGAAATCTCCTGCAAAAAATAATATTATGCGCAGTATAAAAAAAATAGGTTAAAATTATATTGCAATATAAAAAATAAAAAGGACGTAAGTGATAATCGCCGCATACATACCGGCAAAAATGTCGTCAAGCATAACACCCCACGTATTGAGAAGTTTTTTATCTGCCCAACCAACAGGATTAGGTTTAAAAATATCAAAAACTCTAAATAAAATAAATCCGCAAATATAAATGCCCCATGATTGCAAATTTCCTTGCAAATGATCGGCCAACAAAGCAAAAGTCAAAAGTTGGCCCGCAACCTCGTCAATAACTACAAATGATGGATCATGAGAAGTGCTTTTTAAAACCTCTTTTACGGACCATACGCCAATAAAAAACGAGATTAAAACACCAAGTAAAATTCCAATCAATCCATAAAAATAGGCCAGGATAAAAGCTAAAGGAAGAGTTGCCAAAGAACCAAATGAGCCAGGCGCAAATTTGATTTTGCCAATATAAAAAAAAGTGGCTAGGAAAAAAGAAAGGTGCTTTTTCATGGGATATCCTTGTTAAAGTATTAGTTGTTTTGTTTATAAAGTTTTTTTTGTTTTTTGGACAGCGTTTTATGGTATTTGATAACAGGAATTTTTTGGGCTTGAAAAAATTTGTAATTTTTGTTAAAGCACAAGATGTTGTATAAAAGGACTAAACTATTTTTCATAAAGGATGTATGACAATGAAAATAGCTATTATCGGAACCGGATATGTCGGGCTGCCGACAGGTGTCGGTTTGGCGGAGTTTGGCAATACAGTTGTTTGTGTTGACAAGCAAGAAGAAAAAATCAATGCTTTGAAATCAGGAAAGGTTACGATTTTTGAGCAGGGATTAGAAGATTTATTTTTGAAAAACCTTAAAAACGGCAGGTTGAAATTTAGTTTGTCGACGGAAGAGGGCGTTAAAGACGCCGATGTGGTTTTAATTGCCGTGGGGACGCCTCCTCATCCGGTTACCAAAGAGGCGGATTTGCAATATATTTATGCCGCAGCCGAGGAAATGGCTCCTTATTTGACAGGATATACGGTGGTGGCCACAAAATCAACCGTGCCGGTTGGTACCGGAGACGAAATCGAAAAAATTATCAGCAATAAAAATCCTAATGCCGATTTTGATGCGGTATCGTTGCCGGAGTTTTTGCGTGAGGGATTTGCGGTTCATGATTTTTTTGAGCCTGACAGAATTGTTATCGGGGCAAATACGGACAGAGCGCTTAAGGTTATGACGGAATTATATAAGCCTTTTGCCGGCAAGACAGAGATTTTGGCGGTTAGGCGCCGCTCGGCCGAAACCATTAAGTATGCATCTAATGCTTTTTTGGCCATAAAAATTCATTATATTAATGAAATGGCTGATTTTTGCGAAAAGGCCGGAGCCGATATTTTTGAAGTGGCAAAAGGGATGGGACTTGATAGGCGAATCGGCAATAAATTTTTGAACCCCGGTCCTGGGTATGGCGGAAGCTGTTTTCCTAAAGACACTAATGCCATGGCCTGCATGGGCAGAAAATATGGGGCATCATTATCATTGATTGAGGCTGCAATTCGGGGTAATGACTTGCGTAAAACCAAAATGGCCGAGCGGATTTTGAATATGGTCAAGGGTGTGTCTGAGGCAAAAGTGGCAGTTTGGGGATTGGCGTTTAAAAACGGAACCGATGATGTTAGGTGTTCGCCGGCTTTGCAAATTGTGGAGCAAATGCTTAGATCGGGGGCAAATATTTGTGTTTATGACCCAAAAGCCATGGATAACGCCAGAAAAATTTTGGGCGATGAGGTTAAATATGCGCAAAATGCTTTTGAGGCGGCTAAAGATGCCGATGTGTTGGCAATATTAACGGAATGGGATGATTTTGCCGAAGTTAATTTGACTGAACTTAAGGCTATTATGAGAAGTCCAAAGGTTGTTGATTTGCGAAACATGTTAAAAAGTAAACAACCTCAGTTGCAGGGATTTGAATATCGGTGTATAGGTTTAGATAGCTAAATAGCCAATATACGAGGGTGAAATTATGCAAAAAATTATACCGCAAAGACTTAAAAAAGGTGATGAAATAAGAGTTGTCGCTCCGGCAACGGGAATTAAAATCATCGGGCAAGATTGCAGGGCAATTGCCAAAGAACGTTTTGAAAAAATGGGCCTAAAGGTTAGTTTTGGCAAAAATACCGTTGATGATAATTTTGATATGGTGGCCTCAACCGATATTAAGAAAAGAGCCGATGATATTATGGAGGCTTTTTTAGATAAAAACGTAAAGGCCATATTTAGTATAATCGGTGGGTTTAACTCTAATCAGATTTTGCCGTTTTTGGACTATGAGGTAATTAAAAACAATCCCAAAATTATATGCGGATTTTCGGATATTACGGCGCTTCTAAATGCTATTTGGACTAAAACCGGGCTGGTTACTTTGTATGGTCCGCACTATAGCTCTATCGGCATGAGAAAGGGCTGTGAGTATACTTTGGATTGTTTGCAAAAAATGCTGTTTGACGAAGGGTATGAACTAGAAGATGCACCGGAGTGGAGCGATGATTTGTGGTTTATAGACCAAGAAAAACGCGAATTTATCAGAAACAAGGGGCGCAAAATCTGGCACCAAGGTGATGCCAAAGGCGTGCTTGTCGGCGGAAATTTGGGAACATTGTTGTTGCTTAGCGGAACTTGCTATCAACCCAAATTTGAAAAAGACACTATTTTGATGGTGGAGGATTGTTTTACGGCGAAAGATGCCGACGGCAAAATTTTTATGCGTCAAATGCAGGCTTTGGCGCAAAGAGATGATTTTGCTAATGTTAAGGCGGTGCTAATCGGCAGATTCCAAAAGGCTTCGGCGGTAAGTGAGGAAATGAAAAATTTTATTGTAAAATCTATTCCGCAACTTGCAGATATACCGGTTATTGCCGATTTGGATTTTGGGCATACAACGCCGATTGCTACTTTGCCGATAGGTGGAGATTGTATTATATCGGCCGGCAAAATAAAAATTAAGTGGTAGAAATGCCTGATTTTGAGTTTGAAAATAAATTACAAGGATTGGTGGCAGGGGTTGATGAAGCCGGGCGTGGGCCTTGGGCCGGGCCGGTAGTGGCCGGGGCGGTGGTGTTCTTAACCCATGAGGTGGATGAGTTTTTGCTTGAAAATTTGGATGATTCAAAAAAAATAACCCCTAAAAAACGCGAAACCTTATATGAAAAGTTGTTTGAAGCTCAAGACAAAGGGCAAGTGTTAATCGGTATCGGACAGGCTCAAGCGCAAGAAATTGACGAGATGAATATTTTGCAGGCGACATTTTTGGCAATGAAAAGAGCTGTCGAAGGGCTTGGGCAAATTCCTGATTATGCAATTATTGACGGCAACCACAAGCCAAAGGATTTTCCTTGTCAAAGTATGACATTGATTAAAGGCGATGCCAGGTCTTATTCGGTGGCGGCAGCATCAATTGCGGCCAAAGTATTCAGAGACAGAATGATGAAAGATTTGGCGCTTAGATATCCTTATTACGGATTTGAAAAAAATGCCGGCTATGGAACCAAAGATCATATTGAAGGTATAAAGGCTTTCGGAATTATTGACGGAGTGCATCGCAAATCTTATCGCCCGATTCAAGAAGCGTTGGCAAAAGTGGCTTAAACCTTGAAAAAACTTCATTTTTATTTTTTCCGATTGTTGTTAATAAATTTATAACCATCTGTGAGCCATACTGCTTATCAGCATAACAAAATTAACAACTGTATGGTTGGACAAGATGAGTAAAAGGCGGATACAAGGGCTTCTTAATACCATTATTAATGATGATTGTATTAAAATAATGAATGAGATGGAGGAAAAATCGGTTGATTTGATTTTTGCCGATCCGCCATATAATTTACAGCTTGGGGATGCTTTGCTCAGGCCTGACAATAGCAGCGTCAGCGGGGTATATGAAGAATGGGACAGCTTTGAAAGTATGGAAGCTTATGATGAGTATACCAAGGCGTGGATGAGCGCGGCTAGAAGAGTGTTGAAAGATGACGGGGCATTGTGGGTTATAGGCTCATATCATAATATTTTCAGAGTTGGTAAAATTTTGCAAGATTTGGGGTTTTGGATTTTAAATGACATTATTTGGAACAAAGTTAATCCAATGCCCAATTTTAAGGGGACAAGGTTTACTAATGCCCATGAAACGCTTATTTGGGCATCAAAAACTCAGAATTCCAAATACACATTTAACTACGAGGCGATGAAAGCCTTAAATGAAGATACGCAAATGCGCTCGGATTGGCATATTCCGCTTTGTACCGGAAAAGAACGCCTAAAAGACGATAATGGTGAAAAGTTGCATCCGACACAAAAACCGGAGGCGTTGCTTTATCGAGTTATTATGTCCTCAACCAAGGTGGGAGATGTGGTGTTGGATCCGTTTTTTGGTACGGGAACAACGGGGGCTATTGCCAAAAAGTTGGGACGTAATTTTATCGGAATAGAAAATAATCCGGCGTATATTAGAGGCGCTCAGGAACGGATTGATGAAGTTGAGACGGTTAAGAATAAATTGTGTTTGGAATATGCATGCAAGAAAAAACTGCCGAGAGTGCCGTTTGGCAATGTGGTGGAGCGCGGGTTATTGGAGCCGGGAGATGTGTTGTATGATATAAGCCGCCAACATTGTGCGGTGATACGCTCTGACGGGACGCTAAAAAGCGAAAATGCCGAAGGGTCAATCCATCAGGTGGGAGCGGCGGCACAAAACGCTCCGGCATGTAACGGATGGGTTTATTGGTATTTTGAAAATTCGCGTAAAGAACTGGTGTGTATTGATGAATTGCGCCAGGCTTTGAGAGCGGAGATGGAAGCTTAAAATTTTATAAAAAATTGTTGTGTAAAATATAAACTTGGGCTATATTGATTCCCAAGTTTATATTTTTTTTAAGACAAAAGTTTTTGAGATAAATGCGTAAGTGGTCGGAAAGAAACAAGAAAGACAGGCCAGAGAATAAAGTTACCGGTATTTTGAGCGAAACGCCGGAAAGTGATAATTATGCGGCAATTGATTTGGGGACCAACTCTTGCAGGTTGGTGATTGCAACGCCTACGCCATCTTCTTTCAGAGTGGTGGAGACTTTTTCCAAAATAACCCGCTTGGGCGAGGGGATAATCAATAACAATGAGCTTTCGCATACGGCGATTAGACGAACGATTAATGCTTTGAGAGTTTGCTCAGGTGTATTGGAAGAGTATGCACCGATTGCCAAATCAAGGTTTGTGGCAACCGCGGCTTGCCGCAGAGCTAAAAATTGCCGCTATTTTTTGGATTTGGTAAAAAAAGAAACCGGGCTTAATATTGAAATAATCTCATCACAGGAAGAAGCCAGGCTTGCGGTGGCTGGGTGTTTGCCGCTTTTGAACCGCAATATTAAACGAGCTTTGGTGTTTGATATCGGCGGCGGCTCGACAGAAGTGTCTTTGGCCAGAACTACCAATTCGGGAAGAATGATTATTGAAGGTTATGTGTCGCTTCCTTATGGAGTGGTTACGGTTTCTGAGGCGTTTCCTAATCATGATATGACCGATTTGGCTTATAATACGATTATTGAGCGTACGCACAAAATTTTGGCAGAGTTTGAAGAAAAATACCATATCTCAGAGGCAATTGCCGCGCAGGAAATACAAGTGCTTGGAACATCAGGAACAGTTACTGTTTTGGGAGCGGTGCATCTTAATCTGCCGCGATATAACCGCTCGGCTGTGGATGGGTTGGCTTTGAGTATACAAGATGTGAAAAAAACTATTACCAAAATAAAAAGAATGGGGGATGAGGGCAGAAAAAAACACGCTTGTATCGGTATGCAAAAGGCGGATTTGACTATTGCGGGATGCGCTATTATTGAGGGGTTGCTTTCTTTTTGGCCAATTACCGAAATTACGATTGCCGATAGAGGAATTCGTGAGGGGATTTTGCTTGATATGATGCATGCCGATAAGCAACAGAAAAAAAATAAAAGACATTTTAGGTCAAGATTTCCTTTTGCCAAAAAATCATGGCGTTATTTTAATAATAATCAAAAACTTAAAGAGGCGGTAAATGACAAATAGAACTTATGCCGGAATTGATCTGGGATCTAACTCTTGCAAATTGCTGATTTGTGATGCCGACGGCAAACGTTTGTATATGGAAAATTTTCAGACCAGGCTGGCAGAGGGAATGTATAAAGAAAACAAAATTACGGATGAGGCGGTAGAACGAGGGTTGGAGTGTTTTTTTAAGTATAGGCAATTGCTGGATAAATACGGGGTCGAATCGCAAAATATGCGGGCTGTTACCACGGCGGCCTGCCGGATGGCAAAAAACGGAGAAGAGTTTGTTAAAAAAGTTTATGACGAATCGTTGATTAGGCTTGAAATTATTGATGGATTGGAAGAAGCAAAGCTAAATCTTAAAGGGGCAATGGAGCATGTTTGGGGCAAAAGCAAATATGTTGTTGTTTATGATTTGGGCGGAGGCTCAACCGAAGTTAGCTTGGCAAGCAATGCCAAAAATCCCGAGATTATATATTCGGTATCAATACCGTGGGGAGCCAGAAATTCATCGGAAGCGTTTGATTTGGTGGAGTATAATGCTGAAAGAGCCATGAAACTTGAGGTTGAGGTTGATAAATATGTGGACGATTTTTTGACTAAGGCAGAATTGGATAAACACCAAGATATTTGTTTTGTGGCAACATCTTCGACGCCGTTGCGGTTGGTATCAATGATTAAAGATTTTGGCAATTATGACCGCGACCGAGCCGATGGTTTGGTAATGACCAGAAAAGAAATGGATGATGCAATTGCCAAACTTTTGCGCTCGAGCCGCAAGGAGCTGGCCAAAAATCCTTATGTTGGAGATAAACGTTCGTATATATTTATTGCCGCTTGTATTATCTTTAAGCGGATTTATGAGCGTTTGGGATTGGAGGAAATAACCGCATCGCTCAAAAGTGCCAAAGACGGGATTGTGGCTGAGCTGATTGCAAGAGACAAAGGAAATTGAGATGGCTAGAACGACAAAAGCAGCTAATGTTATTGGCGGCAGGCATAATTTGTCAGTTAGGGTGAAGACGGCAAAATATAAGAAAAAGTCATCGAATCAATGGTTGTTGCGGCAGCTTAACGATCCTTATGTGGCCGAGGCCAAAAGGCAGGGTTATCGCTCGAGGGCGGCGTTTAAGCTGATACAGTTGGATGAAAAATATCATTTCTTGGGCAAAGGCAAAACTATTGTCGATTTGGGGTGTGCGCCGGGCGGTTGGACGCAGGTGGCGGTTATGCGCAACAAAGGATGCGGCAAGGTTGTGGGGATTGATATTTTAGAGACTGAGGCCGTGCCGGGAGCCGAGTTGATTTGTCAGGATTTTACCTCAGATGATGCGGCGGATAAGCTAAAAGCTTTGTTGGGAGGCAAGGCTGATATTGTGATGAGCGATATGGCGGCAAACACGACAGGACACCAGCAGACGGACCATTTGCGCACCATCGGTTTGGTTGAGGCGGCGTATGAGTTTGCCAAAGAGGTTTTGAACGAGGGCGGAATTTTTATTGCCAAAGTGTTTCAGGGCGGCGCCGAAGGCGGGCTTTTGGCTGATGCCAAGCAGAATTTTGCCAAAATCGGGCATTTTAAGCCGGCGGCCAGTCGCAAGGAATCGCCGGAAACGTATCTGGTGGCTTTGGGGTATAGAAAAAAACAATGAGGAAACCGGCCAATGCGCTTTATTGTTTGACAACCGGTATTTTTTCGTATAGTTTCAGGGAAGCGATATAGTTATTTATAAACCATTAAAATAAACATTATTATGGAACGCGTTTTTTTGTCCGCCAAAAGAATTTATCTTGGCGGGAGAATGAAGGGTTTACCACAAGACAATCTGACACCGGATATTGTCGCGATGTATGCAGCCAAAGCGTTGGCCGAGGAATGCAGAATTGTTGAGTCTGACGGTCGCGAAGCTATTGTTCCGTTGAGGAAAGGCCTGAATGCGTTAAAACTTTCGGCTTTCAGCGGGATTAAAACGGCGGATGGCAAATTGGCTACCATTTTGGTTGTTGCCAGAGGCGGAATCTTCGGGTTGTTTCTTTACAGAGAGGGCGATGATTATCTGAGCGAGATGATTGATCCGGCGGTGGAAACACCGGTAGAGATTGTTGAGGGTGAAAGATTTGTCAGGTAAGCAGAAAGTGAAAGGTGCCTTTGAGGTGCCTTTTTTTGGTTTAAAAACGTTGCTTTTGGCGCCTCGATTCTTTATACTTTCGGAAAAATCGGAGAAAAAAGATGCAAAACGGAGCTCGTTATAAGGCTGTTGCAGAGATTTTGGAAAAAGTGTTTGAAGATAAACAGCCGGCAGATGCCATCATTAATGACTATGTGAGGGCGCGCAAATACATCGGATCAAAAGACCGAAAGTTTATTGTCGAAAATGTGTGGCAGATAATCAGAAACAGAATGAAATTATCGTTTGATGCCCAAAAAAGCGATGCAAGAGGTGTGTTGCTTTATGCTCTTCGCGATAAATTGGAGGAAGTGTTTGACGGTTCGCAATATGGTATGGAGCCTTTGAGCGAGGAAGAAAAAACATGGCTTGGACAAGAAAACGACGAGCCTTATCCTGATTATGTTGAGGCGGAATGTCCGAAGTGGTTGTTTGAAAAAATAAATGATGTGAATTTTTGCAAGGCGCTTAATACAACCGCCACAACTGATATCAGGGCGCACGGTATAAGCCGCGAGGAGCTGCAAAAAAAATTGGTCCAAGAGGGAATTGAGGCCTATGCGGGGGCTTATGCTCCAAAGGGTCTTAAAATTGAGGGACGCTTGGTTTTAAACAATTGTATGGCCTGGCAATCAGGCGAAATGGAAGTGCAGGATGAGGCCAGCCAGGTGGCGGCTATATTGGCCGATGTGAAAAAAGAACACAAAATCATAGATTATTGTTGCGGTGCCGGCGGCAAGGCTTTGGCAATGAGCGATATTTTGCAAAACGAGGGCAAAATTTTGGCGCATGATATTGATGCCAAGCGTTTGGCAGCAATAAAGCCCAGGATGGCAAGGTTGAAAGTTAAAAATATTGAGCTGACGGATATTATTGCCGATTCGGATAAAAATTTTGATCGCTTTATATTGGATGCGCCGTGTTCGGGCAGCGGAACCTGGCGCAGGGCGCCGGATGCCAAATTTCGTCTGAGCGAGCAAAGACTTAAGAACTTAAACCAGACGCAAGCCGAGTTGTTGGAGTTGGCGGCCAAAAAGACCAAAACCGGCGGCAGGATTGTTTATATTACCTGCTCGGTTTTACGAGAAGAAAATGAAGAGATTGTCAAAAAATTTTTGGCGACGCACCGGGAATTTGCGCCGGTTAATTTGAAAAATTTGTGGCAGCAAAAGATTGAGGCGCCTTATCCTTGCGGTAATGATTTTTATCTTAGGATGTCGCCTTTTACATGCGGAACCGACGGATTTTTTGTGTGTGGTTTGGAGAAAAAATCTTAGGCTTTGGCGTTTTGTTGGTAGATGTAGGACAAAATCTCGGCCACGGCGGCAAAAGCCTCGATGGGAATTTCTTGGTTGATATCAACGGCTTTTAGGATTTGGAGCAGATCGGCATCTTGGCGGATCTCAATGCCGTGTTCTTGAGCAAGGGCAATGATGCGGGCGGCAATTTCGCCACCGCCTTTGGCCAGAACAACCGGAGCATTGTCCTTGTCTTGGTCATAGCCGAGAGCAACCGCATAATCGCTTGCAGAGCTTGTGGAAAAATCAGAAGCGGCGTTGTGTTTAGCAGAGGATGTGCTATTATCTTGATTGGACATGAAGCTTGGCTCCGTTAGGTTATTGTTTTTTTTAAGATAATACCGTGGATGGGGTTTGGCAAGAGGTTTTGTTTGGCACAAAACTTGCATGCTTGTTGTAGTGTGGGGACACTTTGACAAATTTTGATTGGGGAGTTGAGACCATGGATTTGAAAAATCTTACGGTTTTTAAGTTGGCAAATCAGAATATGAACTATTTGGCGGCTAAGCAAAAGGTTATAGCCGAGAATATTGCCAATGCGGCAACTCCTAATTATTTGGCCAAAGATATTGAAAAACCGCAGTTTTTGGCGGAGATGGAAGAGCAACGATCTTCTTTGAAGATGGTTGTTACCAATCCAAAACATTTTGCCGAGCTGGTGTCGGTTAGCAAAGGCAGAGATGCAAACGGGTTTAGGGTTTATACTCCGCAGCCCAAAGATGCGCTGACGATTGACGGCAACGGTGTTATCTTGGAAGATCAGATGAACGAGGCAAGCAAGGCAAGCTCGGAATATAAGCGGATGGTGACGATTTATAACACTTATAAAAATATGCTTTCGGTGGCTAACACCAAGATTACGGGGTAAAGATAGATGGCTGGTAATTTGACATTGAGTGCTGATATTGCCGCCTCGGGGATGAAAGCCCAGGCCGAGCGATTGAAGGTGATTTCGCAAAATATGGCCAATGCCGATTCAATCTCGGCAACTCCGGGTGGCGAGCCTTATAGACGGCAGGTGGTCAGTTTTGAAAACTATATCGACAAGGAAACCGGCGCGCAGATGGTGAAGGTGGACAAGATTGTCGATGATATGTCGCCGTTTGAGAAGAAATATGAGCCGAATCATCCGGGGGCGGACGAGCAAGGGTATGTGTCGCTGCCCAATGTCAATCCGCTGATTGAGATGATGGATATGAAAGAGGCGCAAAGAGTTTATGATGCCAATTTGAATATGCTTAAGACCGCGCGCGAGATGAACACAAGCGTGTTGGATATTTTGAAATAACGGATGGAAAAATAAAGGGGAATAAAAAGTGGTTAGCAGTGTTACAAATGCTTTGAATGCGTATCAGGCAGCGTTGAGCCGGATTGGGAGTGTGCAAGGCGAGCCAAAAGCAGAAGCGGCTAAGCCGGAGGCAAGTTTCGGCGATGTTTTGCAAAATGTTGTGGAAGAGGCGGTTGATGCCCAGAAACAAGCCGAGATTACCACTATTAACGGAATTGCCGGCAAGGCGGATATTCAGGATGTGGTTTTGGCGATTTCTAATGCCGAGCAAGCGTTGGAAACGGTTGTGGCGGTGAGAGATACGGCAATTAAGGCATATAACTCAATTATGCAGATGAATATTTAAGATTGGTGGGGAAAGATTAACTTTTTCTTTACCAAAAAGATGATATTATGAACTCGTGCGAAAGGATTGTGCCGCACGAGTTTTTGTTAACAAAACTAAAGGATACAACCAGGATGTTGTTACAAGAATTGACACATCGCCCCTTAAGGGATTTTGAGCTTTCTGCTATATGTTTGGCAGAAGGTTTTGTTGTATCTGGAAAGCGAGGTGTCAGATGAGTAATATAACTCTCAACGCCTCAATGCGCAGCAATCTCTAGCCTAAAAAACATTGCCACCCAAATGGACAAGACGTAGCTTATTCTTGCCACCGGCAAAAAGGTAAATTCCGCGATTGACAACGCAAGCTCATATTATCAAGCCCGCTCGCTTTCCAACCGCGCGGCTGATTTGACGGCGCTTTTGGATAGTATGGGGCAAGGTATCCAGACGATTGAAGCAGCTACTCAAGGTATTGAACACGCGACTTCAATCTTGGAACAGATGACATCTATCACCGAGCAAGCATCTTTATACGCAATTGATTATCAAGTTGAAGTTAAGGCAATAGTCAGTACTAAGGAAGAATTATTAAGTGCTATACAAAATACTGATAAAGGTGCTATTGTCATAACTAAGGATATAGATATGGGTAATACTACTCTTGAATTGCAAGATGGGCAGCATCTTATTAGCGAACATACGCTATTAAAAAATGGCAATGTTGCTAGGTTAAATTGGAGTTTTGAAGGAACAGAGAACGAAGCTATAGGTATAAGACTGGCAAATCAAAATGTTATATCTGATTTAAATCTTTATTATGATATTAAAGAGAAAACATCTACTATAAATAGCTTAATATATTCTAATAAAGTTAAAACCGAAAATACTTTGTCAGATGTGAATTTATCTGTTTCATGTCATTCAACAGATAGTATTAAATATGTCTCAGGAATATCAACAAGTACATCTTCGGTTTTAAATTTGCAAAATAATGTTTCTATTGATGTTACAAGTGATACTGGAGCCGGATCTTTGTTTGGGATTGCACAGGGTAAAACAATTCAACAGTCTGAAAGTAAACTAAATATAAATATTGATAGTGAAGGATGGAGATCAGTAGGTATAAGTAATAATCATTATATGATTAGTAATTCTTCTATGTTAATTGAGGGAACAGGCGCTGGTAATAATGTACAAGCTACTATAGAATATGAAAAAAATTGTATGATAAGTCTTTTACATAACCGAGTTGCTGATGTATTAGGAAGTTGGATTTCTACAAAGGTAGGTAAATTTTCAAACTTTACCAATACGCTTGACGGTAATGCTGATTTTAATAAAATTGCGGAGTTTCCAATATCTTCGTTTGATAATGTGATTAACGATATATATAAGGATAAAATTATATCTATTGCTCCTTTATCGGTCTATTCTCGGGAGTATGCAAATCAATTGATAAATTTTGATAGTTTAATCGGAGATGCTAATTATCAAGGAAAAAATTTATTACGTTTGGATAATTTGAAGGTAAATTTTAGTAAAAACCATAATCTTTCTTTTTTGATAACAGGAGTTGATATATCGACAAATAGTATGGGGCTTGAAAAGGCAGACTGGTTTACTCTTTCTGATGTAGAAAAAAGCCGTGAACAAATATTGAATGCCAAACAAAAGCTTAGGGATATTATTTCAGAATTTGCTACTTGTTATTCGGTCATCACCACGCGTATCAATTTTACGGAAGGTTTGTCTGATATTTTACAAACCGGGGCTGATGACCTGACGCTTGCCGACATGAACGAGGCCTGGGCCCAATACCTCTCGCTCCAAACCCGCCAACAATTGGCGATTAACTCGCTCTCTCTTGCCTCAATGTCCGCCAGAAGTATCTTGAGTTTGTTCTACTAAAACATCAGAGAATGGTGTAATAAAAAGATTGTGTACATAGAGTTAAAAAATACTTGACTTAGAGTAACCTCTAAAGACTACAATAGCTGCATCGGTGGCAAGTTGGAGGAGGTAAACTCATGAACAGACGAGAATTTCTATTTAGTACGTTGGCAACTTTTGCTTTGGCGGCTTTGCCAAAGCTTACTTTGGCCGAAGAGGCCGCAATATCCGAGGCGGTGCGGGCTAAGATTAATCCCAAAAATAAGCTTGGGTTTGGGTTTATGCGGCTGCCCTTGAAAGATAAGAAAGACCAGACTGCCATTGATTATGACGAACTTAACAAAATGGTCGATTTGTTTTTGGAGAGAGGGTTTACCTATTTTGACACCGCGTGGATGTATATGGGGCACGAAAGCGAAATTGCTTTGCGCAAGTCTTTGGTTGAACGTCATCCGCGCAATAAATTTAGTGTTGCGAGCAAGCTTCCGGTCGGGATGATAAAAAGCAAAGCCGAGCAAGAGCAAGTCTTTAACAAACAATTGGAAAAAACCGGGCTTGAGTATTTTGATGCACCACAGCTTAAAGTTATGCAAGAAGCTATCACAATTGCGGTGTTTTGCGTGTTTTCTATCCTCTATCTTAAAGAAGATTTGAAGTGGAATTATGTGGTGGGATTTGCACTTATTTTGTTGGCGGTGTTTTTTGTGTTTAGAAAATGGGATTAGGGGCAAAAAAGTTTGAGAATTCAAACCCTCTCACCACAACAATACTAAAAAAGACACCGCAAGGGTGTCTTTTTGAAGTATTGGCGGATGAGGAGGGATTTGAACCCCCGATACGAGTCACCCCGTATACACGATTTCGAGTCGCGCGCATTCAGCCTCTCTGCCACTCATCCATATATGGTCTTATTGCATTTTGATAAATGTTCTTTGTCGATCTTAACTTCGTTGCGATGTATTTATTAAACACTTTCTTTGTTTTTTGCAAGCATTTTTTTTGAGCTTAATGAAAGCTGTTTATTAGCGAGCCGGCCAACATGTACCAGCCGTCTATCAAAACAAAGAAAATTATTTTGAACGGCAAAGACAAAACACTGGGCGGCAACATCATCATACCCATTGACATCAAAACCGAGGCAATAACCATGTCGATAATCAAAAACGGAACATATATTAAAAATCCGATTTCAAAGGCACGCCTGAGTTCGCTGATCATAAATGCCGGAATGGTTGTTTTGAGAGAAGCGTCTTCAATGCTTTCAGGCTTTTCTTGAGCCAGGTCGGTGAATAACTGCAAGTCTTTTTCGCGGGTGTTTTTGACCATAAACTCTTTTAGCGGAAGCGTTGCTTTTTCTAGCCCTTCCGAAAGCTCAATCTTTTCATCTATTACCGGCTTAATCCCTTGCTCCCAAGATTTTTCAAAGGTGGGCGTCATGATAAAAACAGTCATGAATAAAGCAAGTGAAATCAAAACCATGTTGGGTGGCGTGGCATTGGTGGCAAGAGCCGAGCGAGTGATCGAAAATACCACAACCAGCCGAGTGAACGAGGTCATCATAATGACAATTGACGGCGCTAAAGATAAAACAGTAATAAGCGCCAAAACGCTGAAGATGCGCGCCGTGGCCGTGCCGGTTGAGGCATCGCCCAAATTGAGGCTTAGGTTTTGCGCAAGCGCAACGTCTGAAAAAAAGCAGATGCCACAAAGCAAAATTGATAGAAAAAGTATCCGTTTATTCATGAGTATCAGCTTCCTTGGGGGCTTGTTTGAGGACTAAATTTGATGTCGGCCCAAGAAGAAGCAAAAATTCTTCGGTCCCATATTCAATCAAAACAACCGAGGTTTTGGCATCAAGACGACGTTGTTCAACAATTTTGATGCGCGAGCCGGCACCAAAACATTTGCTTAAGCGGCAGTTTAGTCCCTTGTGTTGACAAAACTTTATCAGCCACAAAGTAACAAACATCAGCCCCAAAACAAAAATAAAGGCCAACAGCGATTGAAAAATTTGGCTAAAATCCATCAAATCATCCTTAAAAGATTTTATGTTTGCGGAAATTATAAGTCCGAAGATGAGGATTAGTCAATAAAAGCCTTGCCCTTGTTGATATTGTTTGTTACACAAATAAATATGAAACAAACAAAAGACATAATCAGTGAGGACAGACGTACCGGCGATTTGGCCGATATGACAAGTCTTTTGCAGCCCTTGGCTAAAAAAATGCTTGGTAAAAAAGCTTTTGTTGAGGCTGATGTTATGTGTTCATGGAGAGAAATTGTCGGTGAGGATATGGCGGTTTTGTCCGTGCCGATGAAAATTGATTTCGGTCGGTTTGACAGAAGTAACGGAACTTTGTGGGTGGAAGTTGCAAGCGGCGCCGTGGCTTTGGAATTACAAGCAAAAGTTAAGTTGATAATTGAAAAAGTTAATACTTTTTTTGGCTATAATGCGGTAGAAAAAATAAAGATAGTGCAAAATCCGGCGGTGGTTGCTGATAAGTCGGATATTCATAACTGTCAAAAAAAACTTGTAACCAAAGAAGAAGAAACTTATATTAAAAACTTGAGCAGAGATATTAAGGCCAAAGATTTGAGTGCGGCGGTCGAAAAGCTCGGATGTGCAATAATTGCTAACAATAAGAAGTGATGAAAAATGAAATTTGAACAGATTATTAAAACTTTTAGTGCCTCGGTTGCCGGAATTTTGGTTTATCTATTGGCCGGCGGGTTTTATTTGCAATCTAAGGGGTTTGTGTCTGATCCTGAGGGTGGGTTTGTTTTGGCAAATAATGCCTATGCCTCAGAAATCAAGATGTCGCAGAAAGAAATTCCGCTTAACTATGCTTTTCCGCAAAACCATGTTATGGGAGAAAATACGGCACCGGTTACTTTATATGAATATTCTTCTTTTGGATGTTTTCATTGTGCCGATTTTCATTTGCAGGTGTTGCCGGAGCTGAAAAAAGAATTTGTCGATAAAGGTTTGCTCAAAGTTGTTTTTGTGCCGTTGCCGTTGGATAAAAATTCTATGGATGCCGCTTTGTTGGCCGAATGTGTCGATGAAGACAAATATTTTAGTTTTATTGAAGTGTTGTTTAAAAAACAACGTGATTGGGGAATGGCATTTAATCCGCAAAAAGTGTTGTTGCAATATGCAGCCTTGAGCGGATTGGAAAATGAAAAAGCCAAAGCTTGTTTGAAAAATGATGCCACGGCTGAGCGAATCTTAAAAGATCGTCAGGCTGGCTTGTCTGATTTGGGAATTAGTGGTACTCCGTCTTTTGTCGTATCGTCAAAATCGGACAACGAATTGGTTGAAGGGTTTAAGTCGTTTGATGAGTTTGCTTCAATTATCCAAGCACATCTTGATGAACAATAAAAAACTTGGTCTTTTTAATAACTGCTTAATAATTAGTGGTGTAGTGTTTTATACATGAAAAAAACGCCTGAAGATATTGAAGAACTGGGAAGAAAAATAGCGCTGGTGCGCCAGAAAAAGGCTGCCTCAGAGCACAAAAGAGATGAAAATGATTTATCCAGAGCTTCGAGAATCGGGTTTAGAATCGGTGCGGAATTGTTGTCTGCGGTTGTTGTCGGTGCGGCAATAGGATATGTGGCAGATGATTTTTTTGGTACCAGGCCATGGTTGATGGCGGTGTTTTTGTTTTTGGGCGGCGCGGCAGGTGTACTTAATGTTTACCGCTTGGCCAGACAAGAAGATAAACAAAATTAGGGAGTGTGTGTAAAGTGTCTAATCCGCTGGAGCAATTTGAAATTAAACCTATTATCCCGATTAATATCGGCGGGGTTGACATATCTTTTACCAATTCGGCGTTGTTTATGGTATTGGCTGTTGCCGTATCTACATTGTTGTTGGGGTTGTGTTTGCGCAAACGTACGATGGTTCCGGGGTTGGCACAGTCAATTCCTGAGAGCTTGTATGAGTTTGTGGCCAATTTGCTGCGGGAAAATGTCGGAGTGGAAGGATTGAAATATTTTCCGTTTATTTTTACGGTGTTTTTGTTTGTGGCTTTTGGTAATTTGTTGGGATTATTTCCTTACTCGTTTACGTTTACTTCGCATTTGACGGCTGTCGGGAGTTTGTCGATTATTGCGCTGTTGTTTAATATCGGTATCGGCATAAAAAAGAAAAAACTCGGTTGGTTAAGAACTTTTTTGCCAAGAGGAATTCCGGTGGCTTTGGCTCCGTTGATTGTGCCGATTGAGATGATTTCGTTTCTGTCAAAACCTTTTAGCCTGACCGTTCGTTTGGTCGCTAATATGACGGTGGGGCATATCATGCTTAAGATTATTGCCGGTTTTATTGTCGGCTTGGGTGTGTTGGGGGCTATACCGTTTTTGTTTGACGGAGCTATTATTTGTTTTGAGATTTTTATATCGCTGTTACAGGCGTTTATTTATACTGTTCTGAGCTGTATCTATTTGGGTGATGCACTACATGAACACTGATTTATAATTATGTATTAAAAACTAAATTTTATAAGGAAAGGATTAAAAAATGGAACCGTTAGCTTATATTGGTGCTGGTATGTGCGCCTTGTCAATGATGGCAGCCGCTTGGGGTGTGTCGCAAGTTTGGACGACAATTATCTCTACCGTGGGACGTAATCCCCAGGTAAAGAAAGATGTTGATATCTATGGTTGGGCCGGATTTGCCGCGGTTGAAGCTATTGCTTTGTATGCTTTGGTTATTGCGTTGGTAATGTTGACCGGTAACTAGAAGCCGGGTGTTGTTTGATATCCTTTTGAAACGGAAATCCCCTTTGCTTATTTGGGATTTCCGCCAGAAAGGGGAAATCAGTTGAAAAGCGAAAGCGAGAAATTAAATGCCTCAGTTAGATTTTAGTGTTTTTCCGTCGCAGTTGTTTTGGTTGGCGTTGAGCTTTTTTACAATGCTGTTTATTATGAGCAAGTTTATTATTCCCAAAACTGCAGAAATGATTGATTTGCGCAAAGCTAAAATTGATAGCGATTTGGAAAAAGCCGATGAGATAAAACAGCATGTCGAAGAAACTTTGCAAAAATATAACAACGCTTTGCAAGAGGCTAGCGCTAAAGCTAATGTATCTTTGCAAAAAACAAAGGAAGAGCTTAATGAAACAATAAGCCGCAGACAGGCCGAGCTTTATGCCAGATTGAAGGCTGATATTGAGGCGGGTGAGAAAAAAATTGATGCCTCTAAAGCAAAGGCTATGGTAAAAGTGGAGGAAAATGCTGCTGTTTTGGCGGTGGAAGTATTGAAAAAATTGGGCTTTGGCGGAGTGAAAGTTAAAGATGCCGCCAATGCGGTAAAGGCATTAGATGAGGAGTAGGGATGAGTTCCGGTTTGCCAAATAAAGATATAATTGATGCTACTCAAGATGCGGTGCTTAATGCGGCTTCGAGTATGGTTGAGGTTTTGGAAAATACTGCTCAGGAATTTGGGGCAGAGCCGTTTTATTTGGAGGCCGAATTTTGGGTCGGAGCTGCGTTTGTTGCGGTTATTCTTGCTTTGGCAAGACCGGTCGGCAAAGCTTTGATTGCTACTTTGAAACGTAGAAGTGAGATTATTGAGCAAAATCTTAAAGATGCGGTGGCGTTGAAAGAAGATGCTCAAAAGTTGTTGGCCGAGTATGAACGTAAATTCAGAAGCGCCGAAAAAGAAGCAAGTGATATTTTGCTTAAATCAGAGCGTGAAATTGAAAATGTAAAGAGAGAATATTTGGCCAAACTTGAGGCGGAAATGGCAACAAGAGAAAAAGATACCAGAGCCAGATTGAAAGCCGCCGAAGATGATGCTGCTCAGGAAATTGCAAACAAAACTGCCGAACTTACATTGAAAACGGTGAAAAAAATTTTGCATGACAGCATGGATGAAAAAGTTAAAAGCCAGATGATTGATGCTTCAATTGCTAATTTGAATAAATTTGTGTAATTAAAAAAGATTGAACAATCAAAAAAACAAGGCCGGATAATCAAGTATCCGGCCTTGTTTGAGTGGAGTGGAAAAAAGGACTAATCTGCTTTGAGTTTGTTCCATCCGGATTTGCGGGCAATGTTTTGCTGTTGCTCTTTTTCCCAGTTGCGGATAGGCTCATTCTTTTTTTGCAGAAGAGCTTTTTGCTCCTCGGTTTGGGCAATGCCAATGGGCATAAGCTGGTTGAACAGTGCCGGGGAGGCAAAATCAACTTTGTTTTTGACCAAAGGCTCAATAATGGCATCAATTATTTGAGCGGCAGGTTTGGCGTTGAAAGCCGAAATTTTGCCGCCATAGAAAATAGCCAAAGCATGACATGGTGAAGAAAGCAATAAATCGGTAGAATCTATGCCCCGGACAAAACGCAACATAATTTGCGGTTTGATAACACAATTTTCGGTAACGTCAAAAATAATATTTTCGGGATTCATTAAAAGCTCTGATTTGATGAGAGTTTGCAGCTCGGGATTGATAACCCCGCAAAACCCGACAATGGCCATGCCATCTATGGTATAGCCGGTGTAGTTTTGAGGCGGGTTGGCGATTTGGTAGCAAAAAACTTGCTCGGATGAGGTAATGTTTTGTAGGGCCGAAGAGCCGATGGCTGATGAAATTTCCTCCAATATGGTGTTGTAAGCAGGATTGGGTTTCCAGGTTGCAGCAGTATCGGTGTTGTTTTGGGCATAAGACGGAAAGGTTGCGCCCAAAAGCAATAATAACGCAAAAACAAAGCGTATAAACATAATCACACTCCCAAAATATAATATTTACCGGCTTTTAATTATAGGCGTTGATTTTGTTTTTTCAAAGCAGATTAATAAGATAATAACATAAAAAATTTTTATTAAGGGGAAAATTTGGGATAAAAGGGTTGCATATTTGTTTTTTTGCTGTTATGCTAGAAGGATAGTAGTTTGTAAAGTGTTATTTTACAAAAATATTGCTTTGAGGAGTTGGAGCGTGGCAATACGAAGAGGCAATGTAATTGCTGGCAAGAGCGGTTTGGGTT
>CALXUO010000060.1 GCA_944391695.1 uncultured Alphaproteobacteria bacterium | reverse complement strand
CGGGTGCGGTTATCCGCGATATTATCCACCGTGTTCGCGACCGCTTTCCGTCACATATCCTGCTTATTCCCACTCCGGTTCAAGGCGAGGGTGCCGCCGAGAAAGTGGCACAAGCCATCAAAGATTTCAACCGCCTTGATGAAATATCGGATTATCAAAAGCCCGACGTCTTGATTGTCGCGCGCGGCGGCGGCAGTTTGGAGGATTTGTGGCCTTTCAACGAGGAATGTGTCATCAGGGCGGTTTATGCCTCACAAATTCCCATTATCTCGGCGGTTGGCCACGAAACCGACACCATGTTGATTGACTATGTTGCCGACAAACGTGCCCCCACCCCAACCGGTGCGGCGGAGTTTGCCGTTCCGGTAAGAGCAGAACTGCAGACAATGTTAAATACGCTTGATTCGCGTCTCAAAAACGGCGCTATTCGCTATTTTAGCGAAAAACAAAATATCTTAATCGGGCTTGGCCGCGGTATCCCCAATTTGAGCCAAATTTTGCAAGAGGCAACCCAAAAATTTGATGACCGGATAGAGCGCTTAAAGCTGGCGTTTAGCAATGTTATTAAGTATAAGGCCAATCAGATTGCCCTTTGCGGGCTCAAGCCTTTTTATATCCAAAACCTGCTTGAAAAAAATGAGGAAATTTTGCGCAATCTTGCCTCAAGACTTTCGGCCTCCTCGGTTGAGGCAGTGCTAAACCGAGGGTTTGCCTGGGTCAAAGACGATTTGGGCCAAACCGTTTATACTTTCAGCCAAGCCAAAGAGGCCAAATCGCTCGAGATCCGCTTTGCCGACGGTGCGATTACAACCAATCAAAGCGCACATAATGTTATAACCTCTCACAAGAAAAGGAAAGCAAAAGAAGATGAAAGCCAAATATCTTTGTTTGATATGTAGTTGTTTGTTTGCGGTTCAAAATGCCCAAGCGGTTGAGCTTTGCGGGGCGGTTAAGCAAGGCGAGATTGTGTTTGGCAAGGCACACCCCGGCGACAAAGTAAGCTATAACGGCGAGGAAATTTTTACCACCGATAATGGCGAGTTTTTGCTTGCCTTTGGCCGTAGTGAAACCAATACGCAACAGCTTGAAGTATCAGGCCGGGGTCTTGGCGCAAGTGCAAGTTATCAATTTGCGGTTGCACCCACAAAGTGGGATATCCAAAATATCAAAGGTGTACCGCCGCGCAAAGTAACCCCGTCGGATTCTGATTTGGAGGCCATTGAATTAGAAGGCAAGGTTGTCAAAGCGGCGGTAAAAGGTGTTTATGACAATACTTTTTGGCAATCTGGTTTTATCCGTCCGGTAGAGGGCAGAATTTCGGGTAAATTTGGCGGCCAGAGGATATTAAACGATATACCCAAAAACCCGCATCAAGGCATGGATATAGCCGCCAAAGAAGGCACTCCGGTCAAGGCTTCGGCCGATGGCGAGGTTGTTTTGGCCTATCCTGATTTGTTTTATTCCGGCAATGTGATAGTGATTGACCATGGCTTTGGCTTGCAAACGATTTATGCCCATTTACAAAAAATGGATGTCAAGCGCGGTGATAAAGTCAAACAAGGCGATATTATCGGTGCGGTTGGTAAGACCGGACGTGTAACCGGTCCGCATTTGCATTGGGGCGCGTCTTTGCGCAATGTCAGGTTTAATCCGCAGTCTTTGTTAGATATGAACAACAACCAACAAAAATGTTTTACTTTGTAAGGGTTTTTTAATAAAATCCATGCTATAGATTAGCTCAAGAGCAAGATAAGGGGTTTTAAATATGAATGAAACCAACAACAAACAAATTAATTGGGATGCCATAACCTGTCTGATTGTTGATGACGACAAGTTCTCCCGCACCTTTGTCAAAACGGCGCTTTATCAAATTGGTATCAAAAACACCAAAGAGGCGGCAACGGTTCAAGAAGCAGCCGAAATTTTGCGTGGTTTCAAGATAAATGTTGTTTTGCTTGATCAGCAGATGCCAGAGGGCTCTGGGTTGGAGTTGGCCAAGGGTATCAAAGAGGGCACAATCGGCGATGATCCCAATTTGCCGATTATTATGGTAACGATAGATACCAAAGAAAAGACGGTTATGGAGGCCAAAGCGATTGGTATTCACGAATATTTGGTCAAACCGATATCTCCGCTTGCTTTAAAGAAAAGAATTTGCACCGCCTTTGGCATAAAAGAAAGAGCATAAAAAGTGAGTACTATCCAGATTTTTTATTTGTCCTTGTTGCAGGGAATAACCGAGTTTTTACCGGTTAGCTCGTCGGGGCATTTGATATTGTTGTCCAAATTCACCTATTTTCCCGATCAAGGCCTGGCTTTGGACGTTGCGGTTCATGTGGGCTCAATCTTGGCGGTAATGATTTATTTTTCCGAAACCATCTGGGAGATGATAAAAGGTGTTTGGAAAACAAGGTTTATTCCATCGTTTAATAACTATGGCGCGCAGGTGTTCTGGCTGATTGTGGTTGGCACCATTCCGGCGGTTGTAGCAGGTTTTGCGCTCAAATGCTATGGCATGGAGTGGCTAAGGGATACCCGCATTATTGGTTGGACGATTTTGGGCTATGGCTTGTTGTTGTTTGTGGCTGACAGGTTTTCAATGACCATCCGCGAGATAAAGCATATGGGTGTGTTTGATGCTATTTTGATTGGTTGCGCGCAGTGTCTGGCCTTAATCCCCGGCACATCGCGTTCGGGCATCACGATAACCATGGCGCGTTTTTTGGGGCTTGAGAGGAGAGAAGCGGCCAAATTTTCGATGTTGTTGTCAATACCGGCGATTATTGCCGCGGCCACATTGACGGGTTTTGAGGTATGGCAAGCAGGCAACATTCAAGAGATTGGATGGATGTTTGACGGAGTGGTATTTTCATATATTTCATCGATTATTGCCATTTATGTAGTAATGTGGTGGCTAAAGAAGTCGACATTTTTGCCGTTTGTAATCTACAGAATTATCTTAGGCACAATTTTATTACTTGATTCTTATCAAATAATAAGTATAAATATGTAGCAGAATCGTTTTGCTCTGGTGGCGGAATTGGTAGACGCGCAAGTTTCAGGTACTTGTGGGGGTTCCCCCGTGAAAGTTCGAGTCTTTTCCAGAGCACCATCAAAAAACCACCCCCAAAGGGTGGTTTTTTGATGGTGCTGGAAAAAATAGTTTCTCGAACTTTCTTATAACTGAAAGTTTGACTACAATAGATAAGCGATACGGGGGTATCGCGGTGAGGGGCTAAAAAAGCCCCGAGCGAGCGCCGTGCCCTTGAGCATTAGCGAAAGGTGGCTTTTCCTGCGGCCAAGATCTATGTGATCTGAGAAAAGCAATTCTTTTTTTTATTCTAAATCTAACAGTTATCCCAACATCACAAATAAGAAACAGGTATAATATTTACATTCTCACTCAAAGGCAGATGTGTCAAAGCCAAACAGACAACCGCACCTTCTCCTACTTGAAGTCCAGCTTTTTGTAATACCTCAAAATTTTTTACATCTTTCTTGTCCGGATCAGCCTTTTTCTTGATTTCAACAGGATAAACTTTACCGTTTTCTTCCAAAATAACATCTATCTCTTTTTTATCTTTATCACGATAAAAAGAGACATTAGGCTTCCTTCCGTTGTGGAGATAACTTTTCAAAATTTCTGCAACAACAAACGTTTCAAAAATTTCACCACTTTTAGCTCCTACTTCCAATGTTTCAGGGGTAGTCCATTTGGTCAAATAGCAAACTAACCCGGTATCCATAAAATATATTTTAGGCATTTTGGTCATCCGATTGCTAATATTTTTAGAGAACGGATACAATAAATAAATCAGTCCGGATGTTTGTAAGATAGATACCCAGCGTTGAACTGTCGGTACAGGTTTTCCTATATCTCGTGCGATATCCGAAAAATTCAATAATTGTCCGCTTCTTGCAGCCAATGCTGTTAAAAGCTCCAAAAACTGCATTTCGTCGCCACTATCAGTCAAATCACGAATATCACGTTCAATATATGTCTGAACATAAGAGCTATAAAAGTCTTCCCAATCAACATTTTCATCATTATTCAAGGCAGGATAAGAGCCTCGCCAAATAATCTCATAAAGTTTGCCCAAATTCAAACTTGGGGCAGCCTTACTTCTTGCCGCAATCCATTCAAGAGTAGGAACAAATTTGTCATAAAAAGGTTTTCCGGCCAGTTCTGGTAAAGAAAATCCTTCCAGATTAAGAATTCCCACCCTTCCGGCCAGACTTTCTGACACCCCATGCATTAAATGAAATTGCTGCGATCCTGTAATCCAAAACATTCCTTTTTGCTTTTTTTCATCTACAATGGCTTTAATATATGGCAAAAGTTCAGGCGCATATTGGATTTCATCAATCAACAAAGGAGCTTCGAAACGTTGTAAAAATAGGGCAGGGCTCTCTTTGGCTAATTTACGATTTTCCAATATATCCAAAGAAACATAATTACGATTTTTTTCACAACATCTAAATACGGTTGTTTTGCCGACTTGCCTTGGTCCTGTAATCAACACAACCGCAAAGGAAGAATTCATCCGTTTTATGGCATTTTCAATGGTTCTTTGAATATACATTTGCAAACTCCGACTAATTTATCATTCAATATTAAAATAGTCGAAAAAAAATAAAAGTCAAGAAAATACGACGTAAATCAAGTTTGGGAACAGGATAAAAATAGTTTCTCGAACTTTCTTATAACTGAAAGTTTGACTATAAGCGATACGGGGGTATCGCGGTGAAAAATTATTAGTCGGAGCAAGGCTTTTTTTTTAAATAATCTGGGGGGTCTTTTATAAAAAAGTTGCATAATTATTTTTTTGCTGTTATGCTAGAAGGATAGTAGTTTGTAAAGTGTTATTTTACAAAAATATTGCTTTGAGGAGTTGGAGCGTGGCAATACGAAGAGGCAATGTAATTGCTGGCAAGAGCGGTTTGGGTT
>CALXUO010000059.1 GCA_944391695.1 uncultured Alphaproteobacteria bacterium | reverse complement strand
CTGTAAATATTCGTCTCTTCATGTCTTGTCCTTTCATCTATGTAGTGAGTATAAAAAATTATCCCGAAAATTGCTATCGCAATCTTCGGGACTTTTTTTACTGTCCAACTTTCGGGGGACAGTTCATGAAAAGGTGGTTTTTTAAGAATTGGAGCGGGCAATGGGATTTGAACCCACGACATCAACCTTGGCAAGGTTGCGCTCTACCCCTGAGCTATACCCGCAACGTGTGAGATAGTTAATAGCATATATTTTTTATTTTGCAAGCCCTTTTTTTAAATTTCAGCAAACATAACCAAATCGGCGTCATTTATTATCATCTCAGTAGAAGAATATGCCAACACCAAGCCCAAAATTGCGGCAATTCTCAAACCCCAAATTACTTTGCGATTCCCCTTAAACAACACTCCGTCCGGTCCTTTGTTAACCAACAACAATTCCAGCATTGCCCAAAACGACGTAAACAACAACGGGATATAGAGCATATAAGGCGCAATCAAAGACAAAATCAACTGTGCAAAAGCTCTTTTCCAATATTTGGCATAAAAATTATGCACCCCGATTGCCCCAAAAAAGAACGCCAAAACAATATAAATTATTCCGCTTTTGGCAGAAATTTTATCCTCTCTGCGCAAAATTTTATTAGCTAATCGTCTTTTTTGCCGTTCAAACTCGGCCTCGGATATTTGCCCCTTATCTTTCAGTTCCTGAAGTTTGTCGTTATCAAGCATTATCTTATCCTTTTAGTATTTACCGGCCATTGCTTTATAGATATAGTTCTCATATTTTATAATTTGATATTTTTGCTGTATCAAATCATTTTTTAGGGAATTCTCGCTGTGAACCGCTTCCAAAAAGTTTTTAAACTCGGTTTTGCCCATATTATACCTGCTGTCATAATATTTGGTAATTTTTAGAGCATTGTCATAATTTGCCTGAGTGTTTTTATAAAGCTCGCCATATTTTTCATAAGCAAAATTATAATAAGCAACTTCGTTTATGGCCTGGGTTAGGGTATCCTTAAAATCGATCACCGCAATTTGGTAGTCAGCCTCAGATATCTTGATATTGTTTTTCACCCGATTCCAGTCCAAAAACGGCAGATCAAGCGACACATTTCCCAATATATAAGGAAAATCAAAAGTTGTCCTTGCTTTAGATGATGACGAATTGATAATTCCGCTCAACGACACATTCGGATACCAGCTTTTTTCTTCCGCCTGCAGGTTTTTAAATGCCTTTTGCAAACGATATTGACTGGCCACCAAATCAGGCCTTAGAGCCAATACCGCCACCGGCACATCGGTATTTGGGCTTAATACCTCTTGCTCCAAAATATCGCCATACGCTATCTCAAGCTCTTCTCCTGCTTTAAGGTTTAAGATGTTGCGTAACGAGGTCTCCATCTCCTTAAAAGTAGTCTCAAGCTCCAAAAGGCGGCTTTCTTCCGATATCAGGCTTTGCTTCGATTCTAAAAATTCCAGATGATCGCTACGCCCACTTTTATACTTGCTTTCCATAATATCTTGAATATCTTCATAGGCTTTGATGTTAACTTTGGTAACCTCTATCGTGTTATACAGATATTCCAAGTTAAAATACAAATCGACCACGCTGTTAATCAGGCTTAATTTTGCCGTTTCTTTATCCATAACCGTTGCCTGATATTCAAACTCTTGCGCTGATTGCAAATCTCTTATTTTGCCATACAAATCAGCCTCATAACTCAACCCAGCCTCACCCGAGAAATTGCTGGCAAAACTATCTTTGGTATCTATTCTTCGTTGACTTGAAGCACCCATTCCGGCAGACAAAGTCGGAAACAAATCGCTTGTTGCCAAATTAAGGTTGTATAATTCTTTATTGATGTTGATGGCCGCTTTCAAATAGTCTGGGTTGTTTTTTAAGGCTAAATCCACCAAGCGGTTAAGTTCCTGATTGTTATATTGTCTCCACCACTCAAGGTCGGGTTTATATTGTTCCGCAATCTGCTTGGTATAATTAAGTTCTTCTTGCAAATCAATCGTTTGATATTTGCTGGTTGCGCATCCCGCAATCAACAATATCTGTAACAACGCCATAAATTTTATCATATATTTTGTCATTTTATTCACTCGCCAAAGCATCTATCGGATTAAGGTTTGAGGCATTTTTTGCCGGCATATAACCAAAGATTATGCCGATTGCCGTTGAGCAAACCAACGCCAACACAATAGATGCGGTTGAAAAAATCATCCCAAAATCTTCCGAAAAAGTATTAAAGCAAAAACCGATAATCATTGATAAGAAAACGCCCATAAAACCACCCACCAAACAAATCAAAATTGCCTCAATCAAAAACTGTTGCAAGATATCGGCCTGTTGCGCACCGATAGCCATTCTGATACCGATTTCCTTGGTTCTTTCCGTAACCGAAACCAACATAATATTCATCACGCCGATTCCCCCAACGATTAGCGAAATAACCGCAATACTTGCAATCAACAATTTCATGGTGTTGGTTGCGCTTTCAACCGTTTGCTTAATACTGTCGCTGTTAATCATAAAAAAGTCTTTGGTTCCGTGCAAAGCGGTTAGAATATTTTCAATACTTTCCTCTGCCACCTGCGAGTTGACATTATCCGCCACCTTAACCGTAATCGAGTTAATATCGGTGCTGCCGTTAATTTTATACATTGCGGTTGTATAAGGCACCCAAATATTCATTGAATCTGAATCCGGCCCTTGTGAGCTGTTTTTCTCCGTCACTCCGATAACTTTAAGTGGCTTTTTGTTAAAGATTATGATTTCCCCGATTGGATTCGGATTGTCGGCAAAAATTTCATTTAGCGTGTTATCATCAATCACCACCACTGAGGATGCCGTTTGCACTTCTTGCTTGGTAAAGATGCGCCCTTGAGCAATTTTGCGCCCCTTAACCTCAAAAAACTCTTCACCCACTCCTTTAAGCTGCGCGGTTAATGAATAATTACCAAAAACCAAAGTTCCGCTTGCCGACACACTTGGCGTCGAGTTGTCAATAAACCCCTGTTTGGCCAAATAATCAGAGTCACTCACCTTCAAAGTTTTGACCTTGCCCGAGCGCATATCGCCAAAACTTTTTCCCGGCATAATATCAATTGTGTTAGTTCCCATAGAGTTAATTTGTTCCATAATTTTGGCCTGCGAGGCATTACCCAAAGCCACCACCGACACCACCGAGGCAATACCGATAATAATGCCAAGCATCGTCAGAAGCGAGCGCATTTTATTAGATACTATGGCATGAACCGACATGCCAAACGATTCCAAAAAGCTATATTTAAGCGCATCTATTTTGCTTCGCTTAACCGGCTTGAGGGTATCTGTTACTTCATAAAACTCATTGCTTTTTCTGGTATCGGAAACAATCTCTCCGTCTTTAATTTCAATAATCCGGCTTGCCTGAGCGGCAATTTTAGCATCATGCGTAACCAAGATTATGGTGTGTCCCTGATGGTGTAGTCTTTTAATAATTTCCATCACCATCTCGCCGCTTTTAGAATCAAGCGCACCGGTCGGCTCATCAGCCAAAATAATTTCGCCGCCGTTCATCAAAGCTCTGGCAATACTCACTCTTTGCTGTTGTCCACCCGAAAGCTCGTTTGGTTTGTTGTCAAGTTTGTTACCCAATTCCAACTGCTTCAACAGCTCAACCGCTCTTTTGTTTCTTTCCTCGGTATTAAGCCCCAAATAAACCGCCGGCAATGCGGCATTTTCGCTTGCCTTAAGGGAGGTTAACAAATTATAGCGTTGAAAAATAAATCCAAAGGTCTTGCATCTCAATTCTGCCAACTGGTCTTTGTTCATTTTGCCAACTTCAACCCCGTTGATTTTATAGGAGCCTGATGTCGGCACATCCAAACAGCCAATGATGTTCATCATGGTTGATTTTCCCGAACCCGACTGGCCGATAATCGCCACAAAATCGCCCTTTTCAATGCTCAAATCAACATTTTTCAGCACATGCACTTGATTGCTGCCGGCCCCAAAATATTTATTTATTTTTTTGAGCTCAATAATGTTCATCGCCTAAAATCTCCTTGGCCCTCTTGTACTTAATGCTTTATCGGAAATCTCGGCCGCCGACATTTTGGCAATAATTATTTCATCTCCTTCCTCAACTCCGGTTTTAACTTCCATATTAAGTCCGTCCGATACACCGGTTTCAATGCTTTTCTGTACCACACCGTTTTTGGTTAATACTTCCACATATTTACCATTTGCATTTGTTTTGACCGCGGTTACCGGAACCGTCAAAACATTCTCTGCCCTTTCGACATAAATAACATTTTGCGTGGTCATCCCGATACGCAGTTTGCCGTCATTATTAGGCACGCTCAAACGGCCGTAATAATAAATAGCCTCGCCGTCATCAACCACTTCGGTATATTCACCGTCGGTAAGCAATGTCAACCCCGGGTCAACCGACTTTAGCGTTGTTTCATAAACCTTACCCAAATCGGCCAAAATACTATAGGTAACTTTTACCCCCGGTTTGATGTTGCCAATATCACCTTCCGAAATTTCAATCAAAATCTCCATTTTGCTCAAATCGGCCACCTGTACGATGGTCGGCGTATCCATTGCCGCGTTAATGGTCTGCCCTTCTTTCACCGGAACCGATACAATCGTCCCATCAAGCGGCGCGGTAATTTTGGTATAGCCCAAGTTGGTCTCGGCCGTACTCAAGGATATTTCGGTTTCTTTTACCGAAGATTCAAGCTCTGTTACCTTGGCTTTTGCTGTTTCAAAAGCATCTTCGGCATTTTCCAAATCCTCTGATGAGGCGGCGTTGCTTTTTTTCAAGCTTTGCATTCTCTTATATTGCTTTTCGGCAACTTTCAACGACGTTTGCGCGGCCTTAAGCTGCGCCTGATAGCTGTTGAGTTTGGACTTGTTGATATCAACTTCGTTTTGTTGGGTGGTAGAATCAATCTCGGCAATAAGATCACCTTTTTTTATCTCTTGCCCGACATCAACATAAAGTTTTTCAATTTTACCCGAGACCTGCGCACCGACGGTAACCAAATTGCCGGCCCTAACCTCGCCTGTGGCATTAACCACTTTTTCTATATCTTGTCGCCTGACACTATCGGTAATATAGGCAACTTTTTCTTCATCTCCAAAAAAAGATTTACCCGTTCCCAACAGCACCACCGCCAGCAAAATATAAACCAACCACTTTTTCTTTTGCGCAATTAATTGTTTTAGCTTATCCATTTTTCAAGGCCTCACCCCAATATTTTTCAAACTCTCATATATTTATAAACGAAAAATACATCATTCGGGTTCAAAAAATTTTTCTTTTCCCCCAAAAAGTAAAATTTTCCTCATTATTAAAAGCTAAAGAATAAGGCAAAGTCATAAGCCAGCTCATCACGAACAGAAAAGCCGCTGTGGTCAACACCATAGCTATCAATCTGATTTTCACCTACCTGATAGCCAAGCGGCGATTTATATTTTGCATACCAATCCATTTTCTTTTTCCTTTTTCAAAAA
>CALXUO010000058.1 GCA_944391695.1 uncultured Alphaproteobacteria bacterium | reverse complement strand
GTTTATACTAGTAATATATTTGCTATTTTAGGATTAAGAGCTTTGTATTTCTTGTTGGAAGCTGTCGTACACAAATTTAAGTATTTGAAGCCAGCTTTAGCAATTATTCTAGTATTTATCGGATTGAAGATTTTTATTCCAAAATTATTTGGAATAGAGTTAGAAGCTTGGCATTCTTTGTCGGTTACTTTTGGTTTGTTGTTTGCTGGAATAGGATTTTCAATCTATAAGGCAAAGGAAGCTTAAAGGTAATAAAAAAAAGATCTCATTAACGAGATCTTTTTTTATTTGGTAGGCGCGTGGGGGTTCGAACCCCAGACCCACTGATTAAGAGTCAGTTGCTCTACCAACTGAGCTACGCACCCATATCAATGATATGCCGGACTATAATTCGGGTTTGTTTTTTTTGCAAGAGTTTTTTTGGCAATTTGATAATATTTTTAATAAAAACTTGCTTTAATTTGAAATTGGTCTATAAAAGAAAAAGACGTTTAATTGGGAGGAGAAACCATAAGATGAAAATTGTAAAATATACTTTGTTAACATTAATTGCCTTGATTGTTATAGTTTTGGTCGCAGGATGGTTGTATCTTGAGCCATTGGTTAAAGGGGTGGTTAATAAATTTGGTACCGAGGTTACAGGAACGGAAGTTACTTTGACCGGATTTTCCTTGCATCCGTTGGATGGTGAGGTCGAAATTAAGGGATTTACAGTTGCGAATCCTAAGGGATATACAACTCCTAATCTTTTGAGTTTGGGTGGTGTGTTTGTTAAAGTTGATCCCAAAAGTTTGACTTCTGATACCATTGTGGTTGAAAATATCAGAATTACAAAGCCTGAGTTGACGTATGAGATGCCTAATTTCTCGACCAGCAATGTTATGCAATTGCAAGAAAATGTTGCTCGTAATACCGCTCAGTCTTCGACTCCGGCTAAGGAAGAAAAAGTAAAAGAAACTGCTGCAAAGCCGGCTAAAAATATCGTAATTCGCAAAGTTTTGGTAGAAGATGGTGCTTTGTCTGCTTTGACACCGTTGCAAAAAGACAAAAAGCCGTTGGAATTGAATTTGCCGTCAATTGAAATTAACGGTATTGGTGATGGCAAAAAGAATATGTCAATTGACGAATCGATAGCAATTATTTTCAATAAAATTTTGTTTAATGCTACTTCGGTTGTTACCAAAGAATTGGGTAATGTGTCGAATATGGCTCAGAAAGCCGCCAATAAAGCACTTGATCAAGTTAAAGATCAAGTACCGGAAAAGGCTTCTGGGTTATTGGATAAAGTTAAATTTTGGTAATCGTTATTGATTGGCTAAAGATAAAAAGGGCTTTGAATGAAAATTCAAAGCCTTTTTGCTTGGAAAAACACAGCTAATGATTATCTATATATGTAAATTAACAAAGGAGAATGATATGAAAAAGCTTGTGTTTTGGGCGATAATGCTGGTTTTGTTGCCTGCGTGTCAGATGTTTGGCAGTGGTGGAGATTCTTATGCAAACTATTTGCAGAAATGGATGGGAAAGTCAGAGTATCAACTCTATCAATCTTGGGGACGACCGGCAAATGTATTTTATGTTTCGCCTTATGAAAAAATCGTAACTTATATTACAACAAACTCAAGCGGCAGCAACAGTCCTTACGGTAATGAAGTTTATTATGAGGGGATGGGAGAAGAACACTGGTGGGATAGTATATTTGGTCCTCCTGAAGCAAAACAACCGCAAATTTACTATTGTAAGACATCTTTTACCATACAAAACGGAGTGGTGGTTAATCTGAGTTTTAATGGTGATGATTGTGTGCATAATGTTTGGTAAAAGTTTGAATTGTTTATGTATGTGTAAAAAATATCTTGACGTTTGTAAAACTTTAAGCTAAATAACTTAAGGCTTAAAACGAATGGAGAGGTGGCAGAGTGGTTTAATTTTAGCGGTCTTGGAATCGCAGAAGGCCAAAGGCCCAAACCGTCGTTTAAGAAACATCGTTTCGTGACGGTTTTCATTTGTAAAGAATTATTGTTGTTGTATGTTTGGAGAGGTGGCAGAGTGGTTTAATGCAGCGGTCTTGAAAACCGTCGTGGGCGCGAGCCCACCCAGAGTTCGAATCTCTGCCTCTCCGCCAATATTTTGAAATAAGCACCTGAAAGGGTGCTTTTTTTATATGGCGGACGGCTCAAACGGCGCAAGGCTTGTTTTTGCCGGGCAGAGCTCGTCCTCTTCGGTATCTAATTTCGCTTAAAATGAATATGCCAGATATTCATTTTAAGCTCAAATAAGATATTCCGAAGAACTTGCAGACAAAACACACCAGAGCAGTGGTGTGTTTTGCTTAGCGTTCCTCTCCGCCAATATTTTGAAATAAGCACCTGAAAGGGTGCTTTTTTATATAATAAAATGTCGTCTTAATCATTTTTAAAACAAAATGATTTTATACTTCATAATCATTTATCATAAGTTGGAGACGGAGCGTGTGTTTTAAGGTAGGTGCTTTTTTATATGGTGCTATGTTTTTGAGCGTGGCGGCTTGTGCTTCGGCCAATGTGACAACAATTGCTCCGAAGGAATATTTGGACTGGCTTGATGATTTAAAAAAAGAAATGGTGGCAAAGGGTATATCACAGGAGACAATAGATAAGGTGTATGCTTTTGATTATTATCATCCTACTCCCGTGGCAGTTAAAAGTGACAGAAAGCAGATGGAATTTGTGTTGACCTCTGATGCTTATTTAAACAGAGTGGTAAACAAAACAAGAGTGCAAAAAGGACAAAAGTATTATCAAGATTTGCAACCTTTGCTGCAGAAATTGGAAAAAAAATATAATGTTCAGGGGGAATATATAATTGCCTTTTGGGGAATAGAAACCAATTTTGGGACTAATTTTGGTGGACATAATGTTATTGATGCCCTAACCGAGATGAGCTATGATAAAAGACGGCCGAAATTTTTTAGAAATCAGCTTTATCAGGCGCTTAAAATTGTGGATGATTGGAATATAGATTTTACCAAAATGCAGGGTTCTTGGGCCGGAGCAATGGGGCATTTTCAATTTATGCCTTCAACCTTTAATGCTTATGCGGTTGATTTTAACGGTGATGGTGAGATTGATATTTGGTCAAGTTTTGAAGATGCGGCTGCATCGGCAGCAAATTATTTGACAGAAATCGGTTGGAAGAAAAATGAACCTTGGGGAATGCAGGTCAGTTTGCCGTGGAATTTTGATTATGCGTTAAGCGGACGTGATAAACTTAAGCCAATAGCTTTCTGGAATAAAACAGGTGTTAGGACACTTAATAATAAAAAAATTAATTTACCTAAAGATATGAAAGTGGCAATTATTACACCGGAGGGAAGAAAAGGCAGAGCTTATTTGATATGTGATAATTTTTATCGGATTATGCAATGGAACCGCTCGGAAAATTATGCTTTGGCTGTTGGCGTTTTGGCTGATTATATTAAAAGTGGTAAAACTTGGAAAAAAGTTTCTGCCACTTCGGCTCAGCGCCTTAAAACAGATGATGTGGTTAAAATACAGTCGTTTATTAATAAATTGGGGTGGTTTAAGTTGGAAGAAGACGGGCAATTGGGAACCAAAACTCGTGAGGCAATAAAAAAGGTACAAGAAAAAGCCATGCTGCCGCAAGATGGTTATCCGGATTATCAGTTGTTAAACAAAATAAATAATTATAATCACGAAATAGGTTTTAGCGTGCCGGTGCCGGAAAGAAAATTACACAAGGCTAAATAAGTGCTTTACCTCAGTTAAAAAAAAATATAGATTGAAAAAAGTTTTTAATTAGAATTAAAAGCATAGGTTTTGTTATGATTAGAACGAAATATTGTTTTTTGGCGGCTGTTTTTATTTTGAATGCTTGTGTTTATGGTAGGACAGATTTGGGTGATGGTAAATATACTCAGGCAACGGCTATTACCGGGCAGGGCGGAACTTATAAAGTCGGTAAGCCTTATAAAATTATGGGTAAATGGTATTATCCTAAAGAAGATTATCATTATTCAGAGGTGGGGATGGCTTCTTGGTATGGGTCGGATTTCCATGCCAAAACTACGGCTAATGGCGAGAGGTATGATATGAATTCGTTGACGGCGGCACACAGGACGCTTCCTTTGCCGTCGATTGTTAAAGTTACCAATTTGGAAAACGGTCGGTCGTTGGTGTTGAGAGTTAATGACCGCGGACCTTATGTCAAGGGCAGAATTATTGATGTATCAAAAAGAGCATCGCAGCTTTTGGGATTTCATACCCAAGGAACGACCAAAGTCAGAGTGGAAATTATGGAAAAAGAAAGCCGAGCTTTGAAAGCGGCGTTGTTGGGCGAAGAATACAGTGATGATATGGAAATTGTGGAGCAGACACCGATTCCTGAGGCAAACAGCGTAAGGCAAAGTTATCCTAAAGGAAGTTATTTTGTGCAAGCCGGAGCTTATGCTCAGGAATCAGGAGCGCAAGATGTGGCTGCAAGGCTTGATGAGGTGGGCAATACCAATATCTATTATGTTAATGTAGACGGTAATAATTATTATCGAGTTAGAGTTGGCCCGTTCAGTAATGAACAAGAAGCTAGAGTTGCTTTAAGCAAAGTGCAAGATAACGGTGTTTATGATGCCAAAATCGTTTCGGATTAGAGGAGAAAACAGATGAATAAGAAAAGTTGGGTGTGGAGTATAAGTGCTTTGGCTTTGCTATGGGCCGGAAATGCTTTAGCTTTGGATACCAAAGCCAAAAATATGATTTTGATGGATTATACTACCGGTGAATATTTGTTTGAAAAAAATGCCAGCGATCCGATTCCGCCGGCATCAATGAGCAAGTTGATGACAATTTATGTCTTGTTTGACAAATTGAGAAACGGTAGTTTGTCTTTGGACGATACGTTTAAGGTGAGTGAAAATGCGTGGCGCAAGGGCGGAGCTCCAAGCGGAGGTTCGACTATGTTTTTGGCGATAGGTGATGAAGTTAAAGTTGATGAGCTGTTAAAGGGAATTATTATTCAGTCGGGTAATGATGCGTGTATTGTGGCGGCAGAAAATATTGCCGGAGATGAGGATAGTTTTGTTGATATTATGAATCATAAGGCGCAGGAATTGGGGCTAAAAAATTCGCATTTTGCCAATGTTACGGGGTTGCCGCATCCGGATCATAGGATGTCAGTTGAGGATTTGGCCAAGCTGGCTCAGCGGATTATTAGTGAATTTCCGCAGTTTTATCATTTGTTTTCGCAGAAAGAATTTACTTATAACAATATTAAACAAGGGAATCGTAATCCTTTGTTGTACTCAATGCCTTATGCCGATGGTCTTAAGACCGGACACACCGAAGAGGCAGGGTTTTGTTTGACGGCATCAGCCAAAAAGGGTGACAGACGAATTATTGGAGTTATGACCGGTCTGGCATCAAACAAAGAGCGCTCGGAAGAGGCTGATAAAGTGATGAGTTGGGCATTTAGAGAGTATGATAATTATAATTTGATAGAAAAAGGGCGTAAAATTGCCGATTTGCCGGTGCAATACGGTGTTAATAAAACGGTGCCGCTGGTTGTGTCGCAGGATGTGGTTAAGACAATCAGGAAAAGTTTGCGTAATCAGGTAAAGCTTGTGGCCTCGTATGACAAACCAGTTAGAGCGCCGATAGAAATGGGGCAACAATTGGGAGTTTTGAAGATTGAGGTGCCGGGATCAGAAGTGATGGAGGTGCCGCTAATTGCCGGGCAGACAATTAATAAAGTCGGGCTTTGGGGCAAGATGGTTGCTAATGTCAAGTATTTGTTGATCGGAGATTTGTAAAACATGAAAGGCAAGTTTATTACATTTGAGGGAGGAGAAGGAACCGGAAAATCAACTCAAATCAAACTGCTAGCCGAATATCTTAAACAAAAAGGTAAAGACGTCGTTACCACCAAAGAGCCTGGAGGAACAGAGGTTGGTCAAGATATCAGAAAGCTTTTGGTGTGTGGAGATAAAGACAAGTTTGATGCTTTGGCTGAGGCGTTGCTGTATTTTGCCGACAGGCATGTGCATATGGTGCAAAAGGTTTGGCCCGAGATGGAAAAAGGAGCTTGGGTTTTAAGCGATAGGTTTGCCGATTCTACCATGGCATATCAGTATTATGGATACAACAAGCGTTTGAGCAAAGAGATAATCAATGAGCTTTACAAAATTGCCGTCGGTGATTTTAAGCCGGATTTGACCATTGTTTTGGATATTGATCCTAAAATAGGACTGGAGCGTTCTTTTAATAAAGCCAAGAACATGGATGTTAAAGAGCTTAGATTTGAAGGAAGAGAGCTTGAATTTCATAATAATATGCGGCAGGGTTTTTTGGAAATTGCCAAAGCAGAGCCAAGACGTTGTGTGGTGCTTGATGCCGATAAGACAATTGATGAGTTGCACGGCGATATAGTCAGAGTGATAAACGAGAGGTTGGGATTATAGGATATGAGTGAAGCAGAAATATCTTTTGCGCCAAAGGATAATGCTTATCTTTTGGGACATGAGGAGGCCGAAAAGATATTTTTGGATGCTTGGAAAAATAATTCTTTGCATCAGGCTTGGCTTATTTCGGGACTAAAGGGAATTGGCAAGGCTTCGTTTGCTTACAAATTGGCTAGGTTTTTGTTGTGGGCCGATGAGGAAAGGCGTAATGACTATGGCTTACTTGATGTGCCGATTGACAGCGAGGTGTTTAAGCAAATAAGCAATGGCTCGCAACCTGATTTTAAGTTGTTGGAACGCGGATATCTTAAGACTGAAAAACAAAAAATTATTAAAGCGATTAAAGACGGTAATTATATGAGCGACGAAGAATTGGGAGAGCTTAAAAAGTCCAGTATAATTGCAGTTGATGATGTGAGAGTGGTTAATGAATTTTTGGCCAAAAAATCGGCTAATGGCAAGTGGCGGGTAGTGTTGATTGATAGCGCTGATGAGATGAATCAGTTTTCGGCCAATGCCATCTTAAAGATTTTGGAAGAACCGCCGGTTAAAACTTTGATGTTGTTGGTATCGCATAATCCGGCAAGGTTGCTGCCGACAATTCGTTCCAGATGTGCCAAGTTGGAATTGAAGCCTTTGCAAGATAATGTGGTATCAAGTCTTATAAGGCGCTATAGACCTGATGTGAAAGAAAACGAGATCAAAAAAATTGTGGCAATTGCCGGCGGAAGCATTGGTAAGGCGTTGGCTTATATTGACGGTCAGGCGGTTGAATTTTATGACAGCATTTATGCTTTGGCAACTTCAGGCAAAAATTTTAAGACGGCAGATATGTTGAAATTTTGTGATATGGCGGCGGAAACAGAAGAAAATTATGAATTGTTTAAGGAGTTGGTGTTGAAGTTTTTGAGCGAGCAGGCCAAAGCGCAAAACAAAATAGAAGAAAGCTCCGATATGTTTGATAAGGCAACGCATATTTTTTTGGAAACCGAGGCTTTGAATTTGGATAAAAAATTGGCGGTTATGAATATTATGACCGGAATTTGTAAGATATATTGAGATAAAAAATGTTGGCAGACAGTCATTGTCATTTGGAAAACAATAATGAACTTGAAGAGGTAATGGCGCGAGCGGAAAAGGCCGGTGTCGAATATGTTTTGGATGCCGGGAGCAATATTGATCATATTAATGAGCATTTGGACATTGCAGACAGATTTAATCAAGTTTATGCAGCAGCGGGGGCGCATCCACATCAGGCAAAGGAACTGGCTTGGGTTACGGCTGAGGATATTTTGCGCCAAACCAAGCACAAAAAAGTGATTGCCATAGGTGAGGCGGGGCTTGATTATTACTATGATTTTGCGCCCAAGGAAGCGCAAATAAAATTGCTTAAGGAAAATGTAAAGGCCGCGCAACAAAGTGGTTTGCCGCTGATTATACATAACCGCGACAGCGATGATGATATGATAGACGTCTTAGGCGAGGCTTATGATAAACAAAAGTTTAAGGGGATTATTCATTGTTATTCATCCTCTTGGAAATTGGCGGAAAAGGCGCTCAATATGGGATTTTATATTTCGGCCTCGGGGATTATTACGTTTAGCAATGCTGAGGAAATAAGAGCAAATTTTGCCAAAATTCCGATGGATAAGCTTTTGGTGGAAACCGATGCGCCGTATTTGGCGCCGGTGCCAAAAAGAGGGAAAATTAACGAGCCTGCAAATGTGATTTTTACGGCACAAAAATTGGCAGAAATTAAGAAGGTTACTTTGGAAAAAATGGCAGAGATAACCACCAATAATTTTAAGAGGTTGTTTGAACTATGACAAGCGCGTTGTTTTTAGGAGCAGGGGCATCGCCGGGAGTGCCGTCGTTGAGTAATGGTTGGGGAGCATGCAATCCCAATAATCCAAAAAATATCAGGCGGAGAACCTCAACTTTGTATGAAGTGAACGGCGTGAAAATTTTGATTGACACGTCGCCTGATTTAAGGATGCAATTGCTGGACAATCATATTACCGAGCTTGACGGAATTTGCTATACACATGCTCACTCTGATCATTTGTACGGAATTGATGAACTGCGAGAGATTAATCGTATAACCTGCAAGCCTTTGGATGTTTTTGCAACCGAAGTTACGATGAAGGAGATAAAAAAGAGATTTTCTTATTTGTTGCTTGATAAAGAATCGGAAGATTTTTATTTTTCAAAGCCGGGGCTTTTGCCGCATGTTATTAAACCCAATCATCTCTTTGAAATTAATGGGATTAAAATTATGCCGTTGAAGTTGTTGGGGCATAATATGCCGACATTTGGCTATATTATAAATGATGAGATTGTGCATATTGCCGATTTTAAGCAATTTGCAAACTCGGCATGGAAGCATATTTTGCAAATAAAGCCTAAATTGTTGGTTTTGCCGTTGACAATTATTGAGTATCATCGTTATCATATAGGTTTGAAAGAGGCTTTGGAATATATTAAAATACTTAAGCCGGAAAAGGTGGTGCTTAATCATATGGCAAGCGAATGTGATTATGATTTTGTGAATAAACATACACCGGACAATGTTGAGCCGGCGTATGATAATTTGAAAATTGAATGGTAGGTTGTTAGTAAAATGCTTTGTATTTATCATTTGGCAGATCATGACGGCAAAGGTTCGGCCGCAATTGTGGGACAAAAATTTAAGGATGTGGAGTTTTTGGGGCTTAACCATGATATGGAAGTGCCGATAGATGAGATTAAAAAACACGATAAAATTGTGGTGTGTGATATTTCGTTGCCGATGGATTTGATGTTTGAGCTAAATGAGACCAAAGATTTGACATGGATTGATCATCATGTCTCTTCAATAGAAGAATATGAGAAGAGGGTTAAAGAAGGTAAGAAAGAAATTAAGGGTATTAGGCAATCAGGAACGGCGGCAATTATGCTGACCTGGCAATATTTCTTTCCGGAAAAAGAAGTGCCGGAGGGTGTAAAGCTGTTGGCCTTAAATGATATTTTTGATTTGAGAGATAAAAAAGTTAGGCCGTTTGAGTATGCTTTTCAGTCGTTGGGGGTTAATAAACCCAAAGACAAAAGCTGGAGAGATTTGTTTTCGGGCAAACTCAATGTTGATGAAATGGTGAAAAAAGGCGAGGCGATTTTGTCTTATATCAAAAACCGCAACCATCGTTTATGCAAGGCGATGTCGTTTGACAGCGAATATATGGGGTATAAATGCATTTGCGCCAATATGCCGCAGGGGTATTCGGAGTTTTATGATGGAGTTAAGACAATTAAGAATTATGATTTTATGTGCAACTTTTTTATGAATGGCAAAAACTCGTGGAATTTGTCGTTTTATACCGCTAAAGATGATGTTGATGTATCTAAGATTGCCTCATCTTTTGGCGGTGGCGGACACAAAAAAGCAGCAGGGGCTTCGGGGCTGAAGCAGTTGCCGGAGTTTTTGCAAAAAGGAGTGCCGCATAAGGAATAAAAACGCAAAAGAGCTACCTGTAAAACAGGTAGCTCTTTTTTTAGTTGCCTTACAGAAAACCCCGAGTTTACTCGGGGCTGAATGCCAAGGTGTTGGAACAACACCGCTCCACGCCAACGAGCGTGGTCAAACCGTAAGGTTTGTAGCTGTTATAGAACCCCCAGTTT
>CALXUO010000057.1 GCA_944391695.1 uncultured Alphaproteobacteria bacterium | reverse complement strand
AGCGCGTATAAAGAAACAATACGGTTTAATAACTAAGGTTCGCAAGAAAAATCCATATAATGTATTGTTTAAGAAAGGTTTGGAACATCGGACGGCTCCTAACTTGCTGAAACAGAATTTTAAGGTGGAACAACCGGATAAAGTTTATTCAACCGATATCAGTTATTTGTTTTATAAAGGTGGGCAGCGAGCCTATTTAAGCGCAACCAAGGACTTAGCCACAAAGGAAATCGTTGCTTTTAACATCAGTAATAAACTTGATTATTATGCAACTTACGGAGAGTTTGAAAAGTTTTTAAGAAATAAAAATTGTAAAAATCTAATCATTCATTCCGACCAGGGCTGGCATTATACACACCCGCTATATGTCAATAAACTCAAAGAATTGGGTGTTACGCAAAGTATGTCCAGAAAAGGAAATTGCTTAGATAATGCACCGATTGAAAGTTTCTTCGGGCATATGAAGGACGAAATCGATCTCAAATCATGCCAAACCTTTGAAGAAGTAAAGTCTAAAGTTGAAAATTATATCTATTATTATAATAATGAACGTTATCAATGGAACTTAAACAAAATGACACCGGCTCAGCGCCGATGCCTTTTGCTTAATTCCATTTAACTTTCCCCCGGGACTTTTTTACTTGTCCAATTTTTGGGGGACAGTTCAAAGAGGAGGTGTTTTTAAGCCCTTGTAACACGTCGTGGGATTACTCCGCTTAACACTAACGTGTTCGCTCCGTTCACTGCGGCAATCGGCCAAAGCCGACCGGCATACTCAAAGTCTGCCTTTGCCTTGTAGTCGAACCCACTTCCTCCGTGGGTTCAAATCCTGCTTTCCTCAGCAATAACAAAAACACCCCCTTAAGAGGAGGTGTTTTTGTTATTGGCGGATAGAGTGGGATTCGAACCCACGGTACCCTTTGGAGGTACACACGATTTCCAATCGTGCGCCTTCGACCACTCGGCCATCTATCCAAAAATACGAGGCCAAGTTACTCAATCTCTTCTTATTTTGCAACAAAAATTTTAACCTCTAAGCAAAAAATATTTTTATCAACACCCTCTTGCCATTAACCTTTAATTAAACTAAATATTCTAATATAATCTCTACAAGAACTCCTACAAAACGCTTGCTTTTTTTATTATTTTGTGCTAGATGAACTTTCACAAAACTATGGATTACTTTGCAAAATGATAATTGATAGTAATAACAAAAAGCAAAAAAGCATTTTAACCAACAAATGCTTTTATCAGACAACCGCTCGGATTATGCGCGATTTTGAAGAAAAAGGCTATGCCAATTCTGCCGACGAAACCGCGAAAGTTATTTCTGCCTATCATGCCATAGTCAAAAAGAAAACCAAAAACAACTTTAGCGCCGACTATAACGAGGCGTTTCGCAAAATAGACAATGCCATTCAAACTTTGGCCAATCAGGTTTTTTACGATTGTGACAAAAAGAGTTTTGACTATGCCTATCATTCTTTTGAGCAGTTTGATCACATCTCGGCCATTGTTACTCGCCAGCGCACCAAAAAAGGCCTTTTATAAATTCCCTCTACAACACTAATTTTCTACATACCAAAAACATCATTATTGCCAAAGCCCAAAATATGCATTAAACATGAGATATAACAAACTCAACCCTTCATAAAGGAATTTGATTCTTATGAAAACTATATCTTTGATTGGATGCGGCCGCTGGGGTACTTTCCTTGGCTGGTATGCTGCCAACTATGGCAAAGCAGACGAAGTTTGGATGTACGATATTCCGACCTCGCCTAATTTTATTGAACTAAAAAACACCCGCAAGAACGCCTATCTTTCGCTAAGCGACAACATGATTTTATTTGATAACTTAGCCAAGGTTCTTGAAAATGATTTCATAATCATTTCTGTTGGTTGCCAATATTTCAGGGGCCTCTGCAAAGAGCTGAGCGCCTATAATCTTAAAGGCAAAACTTTTCTTCTGGCCATGAAAGGCCTGGAAGAGCCCTCCGGAGAGCGGATGCTTGAGATTATGCACTCCGAGATTCCGCAAGAAATTCATATTGCCACGCTTGGTGGTCCTGGCCATGTTCAGGATTATATGAAAGGTGTACCCTCCGCCGCGGTTGTTGACAGTGATGAAGAACAAACCAAAGATTTTGTTGTTAAACTAATGTCAAGCTCGCTCATACGTCTTTACTATGGCAACGATCTTGTTGGCAATCAAATCGGAGCAGCCATGAAAAACGTTATTGGCCTTGCGGCCGGAATTCTTGACGGATTGGAGTGGTATGGTCTCAAAGGTGCCTTAATGGCGCGCGCCCCGATAGAGGTTGGTCGCTTAATTAAACATTTCGGCGGCAACCCGATGACAGCCTATGGTCTTTCACATCTAGGCGATTATGAAGCCACCCTGTTTTCCAAAAATAGCCACAACCGGATGTTTGGCGAAAAATTTGCCCGCGGTGAAGATTTCGGCAAACTGGCCGAAGGCGTTCCGACACTAAAAGCGGTTAAACTTTTGGCTGACAAATACAATATTGATATGCCGATTTCGCAAGCCCTTTATCAGGCCATTTACGAAAAAGGCAATATTAAAGAGATTATTGCAAGTTTATTTGAGCGTTCGCTTAAACGAGAATTTGATTAAAAAAAAGCCGTCCTTTACCGGACGGCTTTTTAATACGAGGCTTTTATCCGATAAATTTCTTCAATAACCTCGTCATCATCCCATTCGATCGCTCCTCTGATTCGCCCTATTTCCATTGATTCGGCATTAACCAATACGGTATGCGGCGAGGTAAAGATTCCAAACCCTTTTGCCAAATCTGCCTTTTTGTCAACATATGCCTCCAACCCGACACCGCCGTATCTGTCCAAAAAATTTTGTTGTTCTTCTTCTGTAACCCAATCACCGGCTGGAGAAACCAAAATAAGTTTTATTCCATCATCTTTGGTTTTCTCGGCAAATCGGCTCAAATTATCCAACTCTCTGATACAAGGAATACAGGTTTTCGACCAAAACACCACAATCAAAAAATCACCAGCAAAGTCTTTAAGCGCAAAAGCTTTTCCATAAACATCATAAATTTTGGTTTCAGGCACTTTTCTTGAATACGCAAAAATATTAACCCCCGCATCAGCCAAAGCTGACGACGCAAAAAGCATCATAAACAAAAACAAACAAAATTTCTTTATCATTTTTCTTTTGTATAACTCAAAAATTACCTAACTTATTGCCAAATAATATGTATATTATATAACCAAACTGGTAAAGGAATTGTATATGAAAAAAATATTTATCATTTTTTTGGCCGCCTTATTTACTTTGTCTTTATCTGGCTGCGGCAAATCAGCGCGTCCAGTACCATATCCCGACAGCGGCTATCCGCACCACTATCCCCGAAACTCTTAACTTTTGAGGTTACTCCATGGCAATAGACAATCTTGAAAATGAAATGATACCTTATGTTGAGTTTGCAGACAACGCCAACGAACGCACACCCTGTGTTTTAGTTCTTGACTGTTCAGGCTCAATGAGAGGAGAACCGATAAAACAGCTTAACATGGGCCTCAAAGCTCTGGAACAAGAGTTAAAAGATGATATTGATGCCTCATCTAGAGTTCAGCTTTTAATAATCAAAGCCTTTGGCAAAGATGAGGCCGTTATTTCATCTGATTGGGTAGATGCAATGAATTTTGAAGCACCCGAGATGGAAGCCGGCGGCCTTACTCCTCTGGGCAAAGCGATGGAGCTTGCTTTACAAAAGATAGAAGAGCAAAAATGCCTTTACGACAGTTGCGGCATAACCTCCAAACGCCCCTGGATATTTTTAATCAGCGACGGCGAGCCGACGGATTATGATTGGGAAATCATCGCCAAGAAATGCCGCGAAGCGCAACAAAACAAAAAAGTTATTATTCATGCCGTAGGCACGCAAGGAGCCAATCTCGATAAATTGGCCAAATTTTCGACCAACTCGCCCAAACGTTTAAGCGGGCTAAGGTTTACCGAGTTTTTCTTATGGCTCAGCCGCAGTGTATCATGTGTTTCACGTGCGGCTCCCAATACACCTGATTTACTTGAAGACACAGGTGCCTGGGATGAAGAATAAACCATCTGACATAAAAATCATTGGAGCTAGTGTCGCCGGATTATTTCACACCAGTCAGAAGCAGCCATGCCAAGACTATTTTTGCTACAAGATAGGACGCAACTTAGTAGCAGTTGTTTCTGATGGAGCAGGCTCTGCCAAATATGGCAAAATTGGAGCGCGTTTCCTTTGTGATACTTTGTGCGACATATTGCAAAACGCGCCTTTTTCATCTATAGAAGAAGAGGTTATCAAAGCCGTAAAAGCTGTGCGCCAACGACTTGAATTACACCGTTTTAACAAAAGCAAAGATGATAATGGGCTATCCCTTTTTGCCGCTACATTGGTTGGAGTAGTCTATCACAAAAACAATGGTGTTTTTTTTCATATTGGTGATGGCGCGGCCTTATCACTTCATTCTGATGATGATTTTTGTGCCTCAAGGCCAGAAAATGGTACTTTCTCTTGCGAAACATTTTTCTTCACTCAGCAAGCGTGGCGTGAGAATTTACGTTTTACCTCTTTTAGTAAAGCTAAGCACATTTTACTTATGTCAGACGGATTGACATCTTTTGCTTTTAGTCCAGACTTCAAAGACATAGAGCACAAATTTATTGGACCAATCAACGCTTTTCTATCTCAAGAGCCAAGTTTAAGCAAAGCACGCAAGGCCCTGCAAAACACACTAAACACTCCCAAGGCGCAAAAGCTTAATCCTGATGACAAAACTCTTGTTTGGATAAAGGTTTCTTAGGCCATGGCAGAAAAGAAACAAACATACAATGCTGTTTATGCTGATGGTTCCTATGGCAAAATAACCCTTGGCAAACAAATAAACAAAGGCGGAGCTTCTGGTAAAATTTTTTTGGTTGACGGGCGACCTGAGAGCGTAGTTAAGATATTTCACAACACATCCAAATCAGCCACCAATCGCCAAAAATTACAAGCGATGTTGCTCAACAAACCCAATTTTCAACCGGTTGAAGCAAATGGAATAGAGTATATCCAAATAGCCTGGCCCGAGGCTTTGCTTGATGATGACAAAGGCTTTTGTGTGGGCTATATGATGCCTCTTATCAACATGGATTCGGCCGTATCTTTGGACCATCTGATGCAAAAAGCGATTCGCAAAAAGCTTCATCTTTCGGAAAAATACGCCTACCGCATTTTTGCAGCCTACAATGTTGCCTCGATGGTAACCTCTCTTCACAAATGCGGTCACTATATCATAGACCTAAAGCCGTCAAATTTATCGGTTTACAAAGACAATATGTTGGTTGCGGTTGTTGATTGCGATGGTTTCTCCATCAAAGGAGAAAAGACACGATATCCGGCCGAATTTGTCAGCGAAGAATACATCTATCCGGAAGGCATGAGCCAATCTTGCGAAGAAATGGGCGAAGAGCAAGACAAATTTGCCTTAGCGGTTATTATTTTCAGATTGCTCAACAACGGGATTCATCCTTTCTCCGGCACCCCAAAAGACACCTCTGCGCCCATGCTCACCATTCAAGAGCGCATTGCCCAATATCATTATGCCTATGGACTTTGGCCCGACAAATATCAATATCCTCATCCTTACAGTATCCACGAATATTTTAACAAAGATACGCTTGAGATGTTTGAACGCGCCTTCACCAAAGGAGGAATAAGACCATCGGCTTATGAATGGCAAGAACATTTGTGGAAGTTAATGCACGGACTAAAGCAATGCAAAAACAATTCCAATCATGTTTATTTTACCTCTAAAGGCTGCGGTTTATGTTCTGTTGAGAGCAAGTTCAACAAAGACCTCCAAGATATTCAAAAACAAAAATCCGATCCGGAAAAGATAAGAGGCATAGAGATTAGTCGTCTTTCCACCGAAAAAGTTCGTGAAGAAAAAGAGCAAAAGCAAGCCTACAACATCAAAATACAGCGTATTTTCTATGGACTTTGCGGCATTTATCTTTTGTTTTTTGCCTTTTTATTCAAAATGCTCACCCCCCTACAAGCGCTATTACAAAAGATAGGCTTAGGCATTCAGTTTTTATCAATGATTTTGATTTTGATAGGCATCAACCGTCTTTTCAAAAAATACGCACACCTATTCCCGTCGCTCAAAAACAAAATTTTAAGCGATACTTTGTTGGTTTATGCTTTTATCTGGATTCTGATATCCATAGTTTTAGTCAATGACTTACCGCGCAATTTGTTTGAGCTGGCGCCCTAGTCAATAATTTCATCTTTATAAATACCGTAAAGATTTTTTCTTAGCATCCATCCTTCGATTTGCTCAAACTTCAAAAGACAAAAATCATTATTGGCCGGACACTTAATAATTTCAGCCACGACCTCATCTTCAACTCTGGCAATGACCCTGGCTTTCTCGTTATTTTTGGCATACAAATTGTTTTCGCCCGGAGTTATTACCTTAGCAAATCTTTTTTTATTAAGCATTTGGGCTTTAATCCAGCTTTCCGATTCTTGCCAATCTTTGATTCTGCGCCAATCTTCAAATTCGGCAATAATTTCCACCGGAGCCGACTTTTGCAAATACACCCACTCAATCGGATACTTAACCCCCGGACCGGAACGAGCATTAACCGGGCTTGAGCGCAAAGACACAAACCGAGGCAAGGCGTTTTCATCTCTCTGAGCCGCAGGCAAACTTTCCTGCGCCACCGCCGCCAATATTCCAATCAAACAAAGTATTGCTACCAACAAAATTCTTTTCATAGTGCAAACCCTTCTTAAACCTTTTTTTATTACTTGAGGAGTATTATTTCATCATTAGTTAAATAAATCGTAAAAAAGGGGCAAAAAAATGAATATTATAGAAATAACACAAGATTTGATGCGTTTCAGAAGCGAGACCGGCAACATTGAGCAAACCACACAGTTGATGACCTATATCAAAAACATTATGACGCTTATCGGCGCCAAAGTTGATATTTTTGCCCCCAAAGGCGTTGCTCCGGTAATTTTCATCCGCAACAAAGCAACGCTTAATTTTGATACCTTGGTTTTAGGCCATGTTGATGTTGTACCGGCATCAGAGAAGATGTTTTCGCCTCTTATCAAAGAAGGCAAGCTTTATGGGCGGGGCTCATTGGACATGAAATCTTTTGCTGCCGTAGCGCTTCATTCGATGCAATATGTAATTGAGAACAAACTGCCGCTCAATTTTGGCATTATTTTATCTTCCGATGAGGAAAAAGGCTCCAAAGGCACGCATGCTTTCCTAAAAAAATATGACAAGATTAAAGCCGAAATTGTTTTGGATAATGATGTCGGCGGCGACATAAAAAAGATAATTGCCAAATGCAAAAACCCCGTTTTTGTAAAACTCCAAGCCCAAGGGCAAGAGGCTCATGGCTCACGCCCATGGGACGGTATTGACGCCAATGAAAAGATGCTAGAAGTTTTAAGCAAAATACGCCAAATTTATCCGGCCTATAGTCTTGATGGAAAGAAACCCCGCAACACTTGGGTTGACACGCTTCATTTTGCCACCATCTCGGGCGGCAAGGTTTCCAACATTATTGCCGATTCTTGTGAGGTTTTGTGTGATTTTCGCCTAACCGAAAACAGTACGCTTGAGGATCTAAAGAAAAACTTAGACAAGTGCATGATAAAAGGAGTTTCGTACGAAATAGTTTCATCAAGCATTCCGGTTGTTATGGATGAAAAGAACCCTGCTATTTTGGCATATAAAAAATTAGCCGAGCAGATTCTGGGCCAAAAGATAAAATTTGAATACGAGGGCGGAGCAACCGACGCCAGAGAATTTGCGGCGCGCGGATCAATTGTAATTATGCACTCAGGCACAGGCGATGGCATGCATGCCTCCGGCGAGTATGTCGAAATTGACTCGGTTGAAAAACTATCGGAGATTCAAATTGCCTTTTTGAGTAAATTAGCACTTGCCAAGCAAAAATAAAGTGTTTATAAACAAGTCATGGTGTCTCCGTAGCTCATCAGGATAGAGCAACAGTTTCCTAAACTGTGGGTAGGAGGTTCGAGTCCTCTCGGAGACGCCAAAAACCATCCTCAAAAGGATGGTTTTTTAGTTTCCTGAAGGGCTCGAACCGAAAGGCGCAAAGTGAGGAGCAGCCAACGATTTGGCTGCGAGGCCTTTGCGGTGCAGAGTTGTTAGCGAGCCGGAAACGTCAGTGCCAACCGGCAAGCGTTACAACTCAAACTGAAAGAGCCGCAAATTTTTGCGGCGTAGTCCTCTCTTAAGACGCCAAAAACCATCCTCAAAAGGATGGTTTTTTAGTTTCCTGAAGGGCTCGAACCTCTTTCTATTTTTCACTTGCGTTTTGACACGATTTTTTATAATCTTTTTATTGCCAAAGGCGAGTTGCCTTGGTGGTGTCTCAAAAACATCTCGTGTAAAAATTCCTCCCTATAGGGGGAGTGGGCGAAATAAGCACGCTTTGCGTGACGAATAAGCCTGACTGTTTACACGCAGTTTTTGAGCTCCCCGCCTTGTTTTTTTCAAACAACGGCGGTTTTGTTTTACTAAACAACTAGGGAGTTAAAACTGATGCATAAAACATTTCGTTCAGAAATTTTACAATACATTGCCGCTGATATAAAAGATTTGCGCAAAAGCGCAGGCCTTTCTTTGGCCGATGTCGCCATGATGACCAATCTGTCCATGGATGTCATCACAGGCATTGAAAAAGGCCGCGACATTTCTTATGAAAAATATCGCCACCTGCTAAGATTCTACGATAAAAAACTAGAACTAAAAATCATCAATCTCGCTTAACTAAAAATCCTCTCGGAACACCACCGAGGGGATTTTTAGTTTTTGTAACAAGAAAACTACCGGCTAGGCCGGTAGTTCCAAAAAGCTTACAGCTTTACAGATAAAAAACTCCTTTGCTAGAATAAAGCGACGGTCTGGCAACTGTCTACTAAAAAGCAAAGGAGTTTTT
>CALXUO010000056.1 GCA_944391695.1 uncultured Alphaproteobacteria bacterium | reverse complement strand
CATCGGCTCCGCTAACCGCAATGGCATAGACATTGCCTGTAGTATTTTCATTATTATAGTTAATCGCCAAATCAGAAATTTCGCAACCGTCTTGAGTGATATTTATCATATGTTTGGCGGTGGTGGCGGTGGCGGTAAGAGAGCTTTCGGTCTTATTATCACCAAAATAACCGGCACCAACCAATTTTTGATTGGCGGCCAAGTTTATTTCTTTGCCACTATCATCAATATTGCCAAGGTCTATATTACCATAGACACAAATCGTCTCTTTGCCTGATTGAATAGCATCATACAATTCTTGCGCCGTGGTTACCACCGCGCCGTTTTCGCCCAATTGTTTGATTATATCTTCTTTGGATAATACTTTGTCAGACATTGCCGCTTGTTCGGCAATTGAGGTCATCTGTTCCAAGATTGAAGTCGCGTGTTCAATACCTTGAGTAGCTGCTTCAATCGTCTGGATACCCTGGTCCATACTGTCCAAAAGCGCCGTCAAATCAGCCGCGCGGTTGGTGAGCGAACGGGCTTGATAATAAGAGCTTGCGTTGTCGATGGCTGAGTTTACCTTTTTGCCGGTGGCAAGAATAAGCTACGTCTTGTCCATTTGGGTGGCAATGTTTTTTAGGCTCAAGAGATTGCTGCGCATGGAGGCGTTGAGAGTTATATTACTCATCTGACACCTCTCTTTCTAGATACAACAAAACCTTCTGCCAAATATATAGCAGAAAGCTCAAAATCCCACAATGGGCGATGTGTCAATCCTTGCAACAACATCCTGGTTGTATCCCTTTTTGTTTTAGTACTAAAAACTCGTGCGGCTAATTCCTCCCGCACGAGTTTAGAATATCATATTTATGGTAAACAAAAAGTTAACTTACATACTTCTTCATACATTAATTTACCGCCAAAAACTTTTGCTAAACAATGCCCAAATTGTCAACACCTCCAAACGTCCCAACAACATCGTAAACGCCAAAACAGCCTTAACCGTATCACTCAATCCTGCAAAATTGCCGTCCGGACCAATATTTTGGCTAATCCCGGGACCAGAGTTAGTTATACACGAAATTGTCGCCCCAAAAGCCGTTACAAAATCCACCCCCGTAACCGCAATCACCGAACTTATCATCGCCACACTAAAAGCATAAGAAATAAAAAATACAAATACGGAATTTGCCACTTCTGCATTTATGACCGTTCCGCCTATTTTCAACGGAATAAGCCTGTTAGGCTCGGTCGTAGTAATAAAAGTTTTTTTCAGCTGCGCAATAACCACCTGCCATCTAAATATCTTAATTCCGCCAGATGTAGAGCCAGAACAACCTCCCGTCAATGCAAAAATAACAAAAGCCGTTGCCGCAAAAGCCCCCCAAGACAACCAATTTGCCGAACTAAAGCCGGTTGAAGTAACAATTGATGTAACATTAAACGCCGCATATCTAAACGCCTCCAACGGCGCATACACTCCGCGCCAAATCAGCCAAACACTCATCAATACAATATATATTGTCAGGATTTTAACAAAAGCTGCCACCTGAGTTGAGCGCAAAGAATGGTTATTTTTGGTAAACAACAAACTATGATACCAAGTTAATGGCAATGCCCCCAAAAACATAAACACCGTAATAACCCACTCTATTGATGCACTATCATAATACGCAATCGAATTATTTTTAGTAGAAAGTCCGCCTGTAGAAACCGTAGCCAATGCATGACAAAGTGCATCAAACCACCCCATCCCCACAGCCTTCAAAAAGATGACACAAGCCCCAATCAACACGACATAAACACCGATAATTCTTTTGGCTATATAACTTATCTTAGGCATAAATTTTTCATTAACATCAGAGTTCTCTCTCTGAAAAATCTGCATTCCGCCAATTCCCAAGAAAGGCAACATGGCAATTGCAAAAATAACAATCCCTACACCACCCAAACCATTAAGCAAAGCACGCCACAACAATATTGATCTTGGCAAAGCCTCCACATTGGCATAAATCGAAGCCCCGGTTGTTGAAATTCCCGATGCAGCCTCAAACAAAGCATCTGCCCAATTGGAGCCATAAAACATAAATGGCAACGCCGCCAAAAGCGTTACCGATGCCCAGCTCAGTACTGTTATAAGATAGGCCTGCTGTATTGAAATATTTTTTATTTTTCCTCTGTTGGCCAAAAACAAAGACAACCCAATAAACATTGCCACAATGGACGAACTTATAAAGATTGACCAATTAACACCCGTATCATAGATATCAATTGCCGCCGGAAACAGCATTGCGATTCCCAAAACACTGATAAAATATCCGCAAATCATCAAAACCGGCTGCCACATTTAGCAAATCTCTCCTAATTAAGGCTCACGTCTTTAGAATATTTAAGCTCGACCAATCGCTGATTAATATTAACCCCGTCACAAATACATATTACCGTACCGATTTTTTCCTTGCTATATGCTCCTACATAACAATCAGCATATTTGCCGGCAATTGTTTTTAGCAAGTATCTTTCGGCCTCTTTTCCCTCATCAGATTTTGGATCGACATAAATGCCATAAAGAAAAAACATTTCACCATCAATTCTCAAATTATTAGCATTTACGACTTCAATTCTGCCGTTTATTTTTTTTGGTGTATCCAAATATATCAATTCCAAACCGTCATTACGCTTAAACACCACATTAGCCTGTTTCATCTCGGCCGCTTGCAGCGTAGCTTCCACGTCGATCGGAATTTCTTGAGCTTTCTCAAAAGCCCTGCGATTTATAACCTGCGGACTTTCGTAAGCAACCATATCCTCCCTTCCCGGTTCTTTTAACACAGCTTTTACATTTCTTTTTTTGCCGCTGATTTTCTTTACTCCCGCTTCAACCTTTTCCACCAACGGAGCAACAACTTTTTTATCAACCGTCGTCTCAATTCTGGTGTATTGTCTCTTAATCTGCTGCTTATACCATCTCGGAATATCAGTAAATTCAATCCCCAAATAAGACGGCACCACCACAACGACAATCACCACCATAATCACAAAACTAAAAAACCACAACGGCCGAATCAGCGGATATAAAACAAGCCTGAAAAACCTGTTAACCCATTTAACCACCCCGGTACTCGGGCCGATAACGTCATCCTCTTTTTTCTTCACACGACGTATCATCTATTTTGCGCTCCCGTATTTTGCTTTAAGCTCTTCCAGTTTTTCTGGAGTAATACGTTCAAACAACACCTCTCCCACTTCAAAGTCCTCTCCGCCTTTAAGAGCGTTCATCTCTTCTTTGACATCAAAATCTTTCAAAGATGCCGTTTTTGCTCCCAACCTTTCAAGCATATTTTTAGCTACATTTGGCATAATTGGTGCTGATAAAATCGCAAAAATCCTGATTAGATTGATACACGCCCGCAAAATAACCCTGGCTCTTTTTTCATCAGTCTTAATTACTGTCCACGGCTCGGCAACTGAGATATAGTTATTGCCCTCAACCCAAATTGCTCTGAGCTCGGCCAAAGCTTTTCTAAACTCTAGTTCATTCATATACTTGATATAATCATTAACTCTTTGCTGTAAAGCAGCAATCAAGTCTTCTTCCAATTTTGAGTATTCTCCACCCTCGGGCACTTTGTTGCCGAGTTTAGAGGCTGTCATTTTCAAAACCCGCGACACAAAATTGCCCAACACTCCGTTTAGATCTTTGTTGACAGCCCCTGCAAACAAATCCCAAGTAAATGCCGCATCCGAGCCTTCCGGAGCATTAGCCATCAGCCAATATCTCCAATAATCGGCCGGAAATTCCTTGATGGCATCCTCAGCAAAAATACCTCTGTTCTCAGACTTGGAGAATTTGCCGCCCTCATAAGTCAAATAGCTAAACCCTTTCAAGAAATCAACCTGTGTCCAGTTTTCTCTTGTTCCAAGCAATGTTGCCGGAAACGTAATTGAGTGATAAGGCACATTGTCTTTGCCCATAAACTCCACATGACGCACTTCTTTGGGGTTCTGCCACCAGTCTTTCCAGTTGCGTTCTTGAGGTTTTTCATCAGCCCATTGCTTGGTAATTCCGATATAGCCTATCGGTGCGTCAAACCATACATAAAATACTTTATCCTCATACCCTTCTTTGTTAACCTTAAATCCCCATTTAAGGTCGCGAGTAATACAACGTTCTTTCAAACCTTCTTTAAGCCATTTTTGAGCAATCGTATAAGCAACATCGGGCCAAAACGGCTCTTTGGTCTTAAGCCATGCCGAAAGCTCGCCCTCAAGTTTTGGCAGATTAAGGAACAAATGCTTGGTCTCTCTCACCTCCAAGTTTTTTGACCCCGAGATCGAGCTTCTGGCATCGATCAGATCCGTAGGCTCCAAAACTTTGGCGCAGTTTTCGCATTGGTCGCCTCTTGCCTTATCATATCCGCAATAAGGACAAGTACCCGTAATATAGCGGTCAGCCAAAAACATCTCATCATCAATCGAATAAACTTGCTTGATGGTCTTTTCTTCAATAAAACCGTTTTTATCCAACTGCTCAAAGATATGATAAGTCATTTCTTTGTTTTGCTCGGTCGAGGTACGGCCAAAAAAGTCAAACGACAACTCAAAATCTTTATACGTTTTGGCGTGCCTGTCATGATTCATGTCGCAATACGCCTGCACCTCCATCCCGGCTTTCAACGCACCCACCTCAGATGTTGTGCCATGCTCATCGGTTCCGCAAATGTACAAAACCTCGTTTCCCATCATGCGCATAAACCTGGCATATATATCCGACGGCAACAAACAACCAACCATATGCCCCAAATGCGGCACTCCATTGATATAAGGTAATGCAGATGTAACCAAGATTTTAGACATTTTAACTCTTCTCCAAAAATATTTAATCCTTAACCGCTCCAATTTACTACATCTTCTACAATTCTCAAGCAAAAAATCAGCCTTTTTAACCCTTTTACTGTTTTTGTCAATTTTTTGTCTTTGCACAATCCTCCAAATATGCTAAATTGCCTCCATCAAAAGATATTAAATAGACTATTATTAACCCCCCAAAAAAAAATAAAAAAATATGAAAAGAAAAGATTTTTTCGCTAATCTTAGCGTATCAGAATCTGAATTCAAACAGCTCCTGGCATCCAACAACTATGCCTGCAACGCCGACGGCCGTCGTTTTATGGCAGAACGTGTAAGCGTTAAATATAAGCACATGCTGCCGTACCAAACCTACTGGCTTCTGCCGCTGGCTGAGAGAATCGGAGGATGCCGCCCCGGCGAAACCTATGACTACCCGACACCGCACGGCACCATGACCGCCAAAGTAGTAGATTTATACAATCTACCAAGCGACATGGTGAATCCAATGGTGCTCTACTTTCCCGGCTGCCTCACAGCGCCGCTTTATGCTTGGGAAGCCATACGCTGGCATGTCAAACGCACCGGCCAGTTGCTTGATATCCTTTCCTGTGGCAAAGAAGGAAACAAAGGCTTGTTTCTCAATGTCTTCGACCGCAAGAAAGGTATTGTGGTTGGTACCGAATACAATGCCAACTACAACATCATGGAGCTGATGGCGCCTCGGTGTTACGTTCGCAAACACGAGCGCGAGTTCTTGGATACCAATACCATGGAAAACCTTAAATCCGTTTACCAAATGGCCGAGGCCGATGGAATGAGCGAGATAACTCTTGTATTGGTTACCGGCCAGCCATGGTACGACAAGCGCCTGCTTGCCGAGTGGATGTATGAGCTCCGCAAAGATGACTACAGCAAGGTCAAAATAAACCTTGTACTGGCTCATTGCCAGCTGTGGTTAGGTGGCAGCCTTCCTGAGGCACACCCCTCAGAGATAATGCTCGGCTATATCCAAGCTAGCATCGGCCCGCTGATGAAGGATACAATAAGCTTCGATGGCAAAACAGATAGCGCCAAACCAGAGCGCTACCTTATGCCCGGTGTCAAAGAGGCCGATTGGGAAGCCATTCGCCCAATTATAGCCTACTATGGCAATATGGGCTGGCCCAATTATGAGGAGCTCCTCTACGGCACCCCTCATGAAGAGGCGGTTGAGAATATCATCCTGGCCGATCTATTCGCCAGAGCATCATTCTCGCCGGAATTATATGACCAAGCGGTATTAGACGACGTTCGTCTATACCAAAAGGTCATTGGCACCTTCTCCGGCATCACCGAGGAAGATTTCCTCAGCTGGTGCAAAACCTCACCGGAGAAGAAATTCTTTAATTAAAATAGATATCCCCCAGTAAACTGGGGGTTCTATAACAGCTACAAACCTTACGGTTTGACCACGCTCGTTGGCGTGGAGCGGTGTTGTTCCAACACCTTGGCATTCAGCCCCGAGTAAACTCGGG
>CALXUO010000055.1 GCA_944391695.1 uncultured Alphaproteobacteria bacterium | reverse complement strand
GAGGCTGGGGTTCGACTACCAGGTCTAGGCGAGACGCGGGTATCGCCGGTTTGCCCCCTCAGGGGGCAAAAGACCGCCTGTGCAACTCAAGCCTTTTTAAAAGGCTTGAGTAACCCCAAACGCGCTTGACCTTAAAAAAGGTCTCCTTCTGCGAGACCTTTTTTTATTGCCAAACTACCTCAGGCTTCTTTGGCTTTATATATCGAAAACCCTATTCCGGCAAACAACAAACCAAACGTAACCGTCAGCGAATGCCAAGCTTCCAACTCAAACCCAAAAAGTTTTGGAATAAATATCTTCAACCCGATAAATACCAAAATAATCGCCAAAGCCGGTTTTAAGTATTTAAACTTATATACCACCGCTTCCAACAAGAAATACAAGGCCCTCAAGCCGAGGATAGCAAAGATGTTACTAGTATAAACAATAAACACATCTTGTGTAATCAAAAATATGGCAGGAATACTATCAAGTGCAAATATCACATCCATAATTTCAATTACCAACAAAGCAAAAAACAGCGGAGTAATATAATGCTTGCCTTTTTCTTTAATAAAGAAATGCTCGCCATGAACTTTCCCGGTTACATTAAACATCTTGGAAACAAACTTAAACACCTTAGAATCTTCAAAATTAGCCTCTTCCTCGTGTTTAACCACCAGCATCTTGATGCCGGTATAGACCAAAATTGCCGAAAAGATATAAAGCACCCAATGGAAATTGCTGATAAGCGCCTCGCCGACATAAATAAGCAAAGCTCTCATCACTATAGCCCCCAAAATACCCCAAAACAACACTCGATGCTGATATTGCCTAGGCACACCAATAGAGGCAAAGACCAAAGACATGATAAAAATATTATCCAAAGACAAACTTTTCTCTACCAAAAATCCGGTAAAGAAGTCCATTCCTTTGTCAAGTCCTTCTTCATAAATAACAAAAACACCAAATACACACGCGGCCAAAATATATAACACACACAAAACCAAAGTATGAGTAAAATTAGGTACTTCGTTTTTGCGATTAAAAATAAACAAATCAAAGAATAGCAACGCCAATACCACCACGCCAAAAATCCCCCACATTGCCTCTTGCGACAACACGGCATGATGTGTAAACCAGTACTCCAATTTCTCCATTTCTACAAATTCCTCATCTAAAATTAACTACTTAAATTTTTGTACCCTAGTTTATTTAGAGAGTCAAACCATCAAAAACATTGCTAACAACGAAAAAAAAACAAACTTTAGTTGCCCGTCATACAAGCCCACATTCCTTAGATATATTTATTTCTTTGTCTGCAAAAAAAGCACTCTTATTTTTTAAAGGGTGCTTTCAAACCTGGCGGAGAGTACAGGACTCGAACCTGTGCACCGGTATTCCCGGTGACGGATTAGCAATCCGCTGCATTACCACTCTGCCAACTCTCCTTTGGTCAAGGCATATATTTAACTTAACTTTTTTTCATCGTCAACATATTTTTTGAATTTTATTCATGAAAGACCATCGTTATATATGTCATCACAATAAAACCAAAAAACACCGCCGCGGCCGACTTATTGGTCTCTTTTGCTCCATATGTCTCAGGTAAAATCTCATTAACCACCACAAACAACATTGTACCACCGGCCAAAGCCATACCAAACGGCACAATATTAAAACTTATACCCATCAAAGCCAAACCAAGCAAAGCTCCCAGTGGCTGCACCAACCCAATTAAAAAAGCAACTCCCACAGCCTTAAATTTTGAATAACCTGCCCCAATCAACGATATGGCAATCGTCAACCCCTCAGGCACATTATGTGCCGCAATACCAATAACCAAAGAAATCGGATTAATCAAACTGTCTGCACCATACGCCACTCCGACAGCCAGCCCTTCCGGCAATTTATGAAGTGTTATGGCAATAATAAAGAGCCAAGCCTTACGTATATCAAAATTAGGCCCGTGCCGTCCCATATTATTATGTTCGTGCGGCAACACCACATTAAGCCCCCAAACCAGCAACACCCCAACAAACAAGGCAGCGGCATAAGACAATGCCTCCATATACAAACAACCGCCATGCCCCAAAATATCATCCATCGACGGCACCAACAACGAGAAAAACGATGCCGCCAACATAACCCCGGCCGCCAAATTCAAAAATTGATTTATTTCCGATTTTAGATAGCGTTTTTTCAAAAAAATACATAATCCGCCCAAACCGGTAAACATTCCGGCACAAACCGCGGCCAAAAATCCCTCCATAAATACTGGCGTCATCATAATCAAATCCTACCTATCAAACAATCTTGCAATATCTTTTATTTTCAGCTCGACATAAGTCGGCCGGCCATGGTTGCACTGACCCGAATGAGGTGTCTTTTCCATATCTCTCAACAATCGATTCATTTCCTCAATACTAAGCCTCCTTCCGGCTCTTACCGAACCATGACAAGCCATTGTTGCACAAACCGAATGCAGTTTATCTTGCAACTCAAACCCATTATTCCACTCTGCCATTTGTTCAGCCAAATCCTTAACCAGCTCTTGCGCATTAACCTCGCCTAACAGCGCCGGAGTAGCCCTCACAATTACCGCGGTAACACCAAAATCTTCCACTTCCAATCCTAGCTTTGCCAATTCCTGTGCTGCTTCCAAAATACGATTTTTCTCTCCTGCGACAAGCTCCACAATTTCAGGGATCAAAAGCATCTGCGATTGCGGCTTATTTTCAGTCAAAGATGCTTTCAGCTTTTCCATCACAATTCTTTCATGCGCCGCATGTTGATCAACTATTACAATACCGTCTTCATTCTGCGCAATAATATACGTATCACAAAACTGCGCCTTTGCCAACCCCAAAGGCCCCACGTCTTCACTCATCGCCGGCTCTGGTTCTGTTTTAAGCGAAAATTTATATTCCAAATCCGGCAATACGGTTTGCCTTTGAGTAGAAAAATTAATACTCTGATACTTACCCAATTTAATTGGCGATGGATTAAATGCCGGCTCTGCCAAACAATCAACCTTCTCAAATGATGCAAATTTGCTCAAATCAAGTGTATCGGCTGTTTTGTTTGAGGATCGAGCCAAAGCGTTACGTATTGCCGAAACCAATAACCCTCTGACCAAATTATTATCATAAAACCTTACCTCGGCTTTAGCCGGATGCACATTAACATCGACATCCTCAGGCGGCAAATCAAAAAACAACACACACATCGGATATCTCCCGTGTGCCAAAACATCCTGATAAGCACCTCTTATGGCTCCAAGCAACAATTTATCTCTGACGGGGCGATTATTCACAAACAAAAATTGCGATAGAGAATTTGCTTTATTCAAAGTTGGCAGCGAAACATATCCGCTTATCTTAAGATTTTCACGCTCAGCCTCAATCAAAATGGCATTATCTCTAAACTCTCTGCCCATAACCATACCCAAACGCTCTAATCTTGCCTCAAACAAATCTTTTCCCTCGGCCGGATAATAAAATTTCTTTTTTCCGTCAACATAAAGCGCAAACGAAACCTCCGGATTAGCCAAAGCAATTCTTTGCAATACATCAACACAATTTGCTGTCTCCGTAGCCGCTGATTTCAAAAATTTCAGCCTTGCCGGCGCCGCATAAAACAAATCTCTGACCTCAATTCTGGTGCCTTGATTATATGCCGCCGGCACCACTTCAGATTTTTTGCCGCCCTCAACCGTTATTTTCCAAGCACAATCATATTCTTTTTGGCGTGTGGTTATATTCATTCTTGCCACAGATGCAATTGAGGGCAATGCCTCTCCTCTAAACCCGAAAAAGCATATATTAAACAAATTATCATCCGGCAGTTTTGAAGTAGCATGACGCTCAACCGCCAAACTCAATTCATCTTTAGACATTCCCTTACCGTCATCACTAACGGCTATAAAAGTTTTTCCTCCCTCGTTTAACGATACTTCAACGGTTTTAGCTCCGGCATCCAAAGCATTTTCGACCAATTCTTTAACTACCGAAGCCGGCCTTTCGACAACTTCGCCTGCCGCAATTTGGTTTATAAGATTTGAGGGCAAAATTCTGATTGTCATTATTTTCTAAGCTTTCTTATCAGGTTGATTAAAGCTTTGGTTGAACAATCATGAGCTGCATTTTCTTTGTTTCCCTGTAATTCGGGCAATATTTTTAAAGCCATCTGCTTGCCGAGTTCAACTCCCATCTGATCAAACGAATCAATATTCCAAATAGCCCCTTCAACAAAAGTTTTATGCTCATACATAGCTACCAACATTCCCAAAGTATAAGGATCCATCTTCTTAAATACGATTGTGTTCGACGGCCGATTACCCTTAAAACTTTTGTACTTTTTAAGCAAGGCGATTTCCTCTTTTGACTTGCCCGCTTCTTTGAGTTCCTCTGCAGCCTCTTTAATTGTTTTACCCCTCATCAAAGCCTCGCTCTGCGCCAAAACATTGGCCAACAGAATTTCATGATGCTCGCCGATTTCATTGTGCGATATTGCCGGCACAATAAAATCACATGGCACAAAAGACGTTCCCTGATGCATCATCTGAAAAAATGAGTGCTGCACATCAGTTCCCGCCCCGCCGAATACAACCGGTGATGTCTGATATTTAACCAGCTTATTATCCAAATCAACAAACTTGCCGTTGCTTTCCATCACCAATTGTTGTAAATAAGCCGGCAAATAGGTCAGATATTGATCATACGGCACCACAACATGATTGCGTATTCCAAAGAAATTATTATACCACACACTCAACAACCCCAAAATCATAGGGATATTTTTATCCGGCTCAGCCTTACGAAAATGCTTATCCATCTCATAAGCACCGGCAAGCATTTTCTCAAAATTATCATAACCCACGGCAATGGCAATAATCAAACCTATTGCCGACCACATAGAATATCTGCCGCCGACAAAATCCCAAAATTCAAACATATTTTCCGTATTTATGCCAAATTTTCTAACCTCTTCGGCATTGGTTGACACCGCCACAAAATGCTTGGCAACGGCAGGCTCGCCCAACGCATCGACCAACCATTTTCTGCAGGTTTTGGCATTGGTAAGAGTTTCTATTGTCGTAAATGTTTTGGAGCAAACAATAAACAAAGTTGTTTCAGGATCAAGCTTGTTTAATACTTCGGCACAAGCCGTCCCATCGATATTGGAAATGAAATGACATTTAATATTTTTACCCCAATATTTTCTCAACGCCTCAACCGCCATTTTGGGCCCCAAATCAGACCCTCCGATACCAATATTAACAATGTTGGTTAACTTTTTGCCGGTATGCCCCCTAAATTTGCCAAGCCTTACCGCCTCGGAAAAATCTCTAATTTTGACCAAAACTTTTGTAATTTCAGGCATCACATTTTTACCATCAACATAAATCGGTGTATTTTTTTGATTACGCAACGCAATATGCAAAACCGCCCTATTTTCGGTAACATTAATTTTTTCACCCTTAAACATCTGTTCAATTTTTTTCATAACTTTAGCTTCTTTTGCCAAGCCCAAAAGATAAGGCATCGTTTTTTCATCAATTCGGTTCTTAGAAAAATCCAGCGTCATATTTCCAAGAGTAAGAGTGTATTTTTTTGCTCTGTTCGGATCTTTGGCAAACATATCGCGCATTTCAACATTGCGCATTTTTTTGGCGTGTTTTTCAAGCCTTTTCCATGCTCTCGACTTATTAATTTCCTTATTTAAACCAAACATCAGTTTCCTCCTTCATCAAAAATTCCGATTTCGGCTGTTAACATGCCTGCCCCGAAATACTTTTTGGCAGCATTGTTTATCTGCTGCAAACTCACATTTTCGACATACTCATTGCGTTTTTGCAAAAAGTCTATTCCCAAATCATATTTTTGCATATATGCCAACATTTCGGCAATTTCTGCAGTTGATGCAAAACGCAAATTATAAGAGGCAGTCAAATATTCTTTCGCCGCCACCAAATCATCATCATTAAAACCTTCTTTGGCAATTTTATCTCTCAGCTCGGCAAACATTTTTTTGGCTTTGGCATATTTTTCCTTACTTGCCGAAAACCCTGCAATCATCAAATCAACTTTATCATAAATCGCCAAAGCCGAATAAGCCCCATAAGTCAAACCTTCTTTTTCTCTGATTTGCTGATTAAGTTTTGAATTAAGCCCTGCTCCGCCAAACAAATAATTAGCCATATACAAAGGATAAAAATCATCACATTTGCGACAAGTCCCCGGCATCACAAAAGCCGCAATATTTTGCCCGCCGTCTCTTTGGATTTCAAGCTCATTCTGTTGCCAATCCATAGCAACATTTTCAAGCGGCAACAAATTATTTTCCGCCGCCAACACCCCAAACATTTTTTCAATCACATCCGCGACCTGCTCTTCGGTCAAATCTCCTGCTACCCCGATATACAAATTATTTTTTGCCAAACGCTCTTTAACAAACGACCTCAAATCTTCCCTACTTATATTTTCAATTGTACTGCTATTCCCCAAAGGATTACGTCCGTACGGATGCTGTTTGTAAATTTTTTTATCAAACTCAAGCCACAACTCTTTCTGCGGATTTTCTTTTTCGGCAGCAAGTGATTGCAACATCTGCGCTTTTGAGCTTTCGACATATTTTCTTTCAAATCTCGGATAAGCAAACATCAACCGCAAAAATTCCGCCGCCTGATCAATATTTTGCTTGGGAGCCGCAATTATTCCGCTAAACACATCTTTTTGAGCCTCAAAAGCAATTTTAATTCCCTTCAACGCCATCTCATCACGCAACCTATCAGCGCTGATTTTTCCGGCTCCTTGGCTCAACGTAGCTGCCGCCAAAACCGCCACACCTTGTTTATCTTCGCTATCATAAGCACTTCCGGATTTGTCAAACACAAAACTCACCGCCACCAAAGGTGCCGTTTCTTCTTTCATAAAATAGGCCGATATTTTGCTTTTCGGCACAGCTATTTCTTGCACTCTGCCTTGAAAAGTTCTGCCTTTAAATTCCGAATTATCAACCAGGCTCTTAAGCTCTATCTCGCTTGTTGTATACCCGAACATCACCCAAATCAACACCGCCAACAAAGCCGATATCACCCAATAGGAACTATTCTTATTTTTCAAATATGCCGGGCGTTTACTCATTTCTGAACTCTCCTTCGGGATACAAAATTCCGGTTACCTTAGGCGCCCTATTTTGCAAATATTCAGCTGCATTTTTTACATCTTCTGCCGTAACCGAAGCTATTTTGTTTGCATAAGTTTGCAAATACTCCAATTTGCCTCCACTTGCCGCAATATAACCTACAATTTGTGCCAAAGATGCCGGATTATCTTGCAAATAAACCAAATCAGCCAACATTTTTTGCTTAACTTTATCAATTTTTTCTTTTGTCAGATTGTTGATTGCTTTTCTCCACGCTCTTTCAATCTTATCCTCAAAATCAGATTTCATATCCCCGCTTGGTACCACCGCCAATACAAAACTTCCGTAGCTTCTGGCAATTCCATCATAACTTACTTCAACACTCGCCGCCGTTTTACTTTTTAATACCAATTCCTGGTACATAGCTGCATTTTCATCTCCTGCCAAATATTCGGCCAAAACATCCAGCGCATACACCATTTCCGGCTCAACATTAATCGACGGGGCGACAAACATTCTAACCAACCTGCCCACTCTCACTTCCGGCAATTCCATTTTTATTTTGGCCTCATATTTTTCAGGCAATTTCTCAAATTGCGTTGCCTCAAATTCCGATTGACGTACATTCCCATAATATTTCTTAGCCAGCCGCTCAGCCGCATCTGCATCAACATCTCCTGCCAATACCAACACGGCATTGTTTGGGGCATAGTAAGTCTTATAAAAATCAACAGCCATCTCACGTGTCAGATTTTTAATTTCATCATCCTCTCCGGTTACCGGTTTGCCGTAGGGATGTTTTTGCCACAACGCGGCTCTAACTTTTTCCATAAAAACAGCCAAAGGATTATTATCAATTCTTTGCTTTCTTTCTTCAAACACGATATCGCGCTCGGTTGCAAAATCTTCTTTGCCGATATCAAGCCCTTTCATCCTGTCTGCTTCCAAAAACATAGCAAGCTCAAGTCTGCTTATATCAAGCAACTGATGATAAGCCGTAACATCATAAGCAGTAAAAGCATTGCTTTCTGCACCGTTTTGCTCCAACACCCGATTAAACTTTTGTCCTTCAATTTTTGCTGTTCCTCTAAACATCAAATGTTCCAGCAAATGAGCAATACCGCCCTGTCCCGGTTTTTCGTCAACAGCGCCGACTTTATAAAACAACATTTGTTGCACAATCGGCGCCTTGTGATTTTCAATCACTACTACCTGCAAGCCGTTATCAAGATAAAATTCTTTTATATTAAAATTCTCAGCCCGTGTTTCAAAAGACAAACACAGGCCAAAAATCATCAATATTACAAACAAAAATTTTTTCATCAAAGCGCAGTATTCCATACTCTAAGCTTTGGGCTCAACTATCGGCCGCAAATCGAACTCCGGCGGCAAATCCAAAGGTGCTCTTTCTTCCACCAAATTTTCATTTGGCCGTTCTTTAGCAATCCCAAGTTTTTCTTTAGTCATATTGGAACAAGCCGCCAACCCGACCACCAAACAAATCATCAAAAAAACTCTCATTTTTCCCTCTCTTTTTTCACTTTTGCCACAATTGCTTCAACAATAATTATCGTCGCGCCGACACAAATACAGCTATCTGCAGCATTAAAAGCCGGCCAATGATAGTCCGCTATATGAAAATCCAAAAAGTCAAACACCGCACCAAAGCGCAATCTGTCAATAACATTACCGATTGCTCCTCCCATAATCAGTCCCAACGCAATCTGCAATACACGATTATTTTCTTTCCTAAGCCACCAAAACAACATTACCACAATAATCATCGCCACTATAGATAAAATCCAAGCTCCGAGATTACCGTAATTATTGAGCATCGAAAAACTCACTCCCGTATTCCAAGCTCTTACAATATTAAAATAATCACTCAGCGGAAAATATGCGCCATTTCCCAAAAACCATAAAATATAATATTTACTGCATTGATCAAACACCACAACCGTCAATGCCACAATCAAACCTAACCACACTTTATCATATCCCTAAATCAAAATACAACTGTCCCAAATACTAAGCCAAAAAACACACAGGCTCAAGCCATTGCAAAAAGATACGCACAAAAAAGCAATTTTTGCTAAAACATTTTTTTCTTACGGAAGAACAAAATAACCAAAACAGTAAGCAAAACAGACGTTGCCACTACATACCAAAACCCATATTCACTTCTGGTCAAAGGTACACCTAAATTCATTCCCCAAAAACTTGCCAACATCGTAGGAATAGACAATATAATCGTAATTGCCGCCAAGAATTTCATCACTTGGTTAACATTATTATTGATAACCGAGGCAAAACCATCCATCATACTTTCCAAAATGGTTCTGTGCATATCAACCATCTCTATTGCCTGTTTATTTTCAATCATAATATCTTCCAAAACATCAATATCATCTTCGCTGAAAGCCACCAGATTATTAATTGTCTTAACCTTAATCATCCGCAAAAGTTTTTGCAACACCAACTGATTATCACGCAACGCCGTTGTAAAATATACCAACGACTTTTGGATCTCCATCAACAAAAACAATTCCTCATTATTGGTAGTATTACGCAAATTATATTCTATAGATTCGGTTTTGCGGTTAATTATCTTCAAATATCGCAAATAAAACTGAGTCGATTTATACAAAATACTTAACATCAACCCTGTTTTATTCTTAGTATCAAAAGTACTGGCGGTTGCTTTGGTAAAAGCCCCCAAGATTCTGTTTTCTCTGGAGCAAAGAGTTATAAAATTTTTAGGCGTAAAAATCATCGAACAAGGCAAAGTATCAAAATGACCGTCATCATCCAACAAAGGCAAATTGACAATCACCATAAAATTATTGCCCTCGTGTTCAATACGCGAGCGCTCATCAACATCCAACGAACTTTTCAGGGTATCCACATCCCAATCAATCCATTTCGAAAGTTTTTCCAATTCTTCATTTGTCGGATTGATAAGATTAATCCACGAGCCTGGATAAAGCCTATTTTTCTTCAGTTTCAAGAGTTTTCCGTTAGCATCTGTCTTTGAAACCTTAAACATAAGCTTTAACCTCCTCCTCTAACTATAAGAAAAAAATAAAGAACAAATCGATGGCGTCTCCGTCGGGCATAAAAAAAGCTTTATTTTGGTGCGGCCAAGAAGACTTGAACTTCCACGGGCTTAGCCCATAACGACCTCAACGTTACGCGTCTACCAATTCCGCCATGGCCGCTTTATATCAATAAAGCTGTCCTAACAGATAAAGCACAAAACAAAAATAATCAAGCTTTTTTTACACCCTGTCTAAATTTTTTATATTATTCCTCAAAAGTCGGCTTTTCTTTTTTTTAATCCAAATTAAATCTCACCCAAAACAATGCCACATTGCCAAAATTTTTCAACCCCGGCACATATGCCCCCTGCAAAGCGATTCTTTTATATTCGATTCCGGCAATCGGTAGCGGCATCGGGATTGGGATATAAGCATATTCTTCCCTTTGGGTCATCCCAATAGTATAGCCGACACCTGCTTTCCAGTCGCCATCGGCATCCAAATCCCAATTTTTTTTTTTTTTTTTACCCGCCACAGTCTCCAGCTCATAGTCAGAATACTTAAACGCAAACGCATATAGGCCATACCAATTACCTTCCTCGTCATAAACCGATTTGCCCAAGCCAAAACCAAAAGCATTTTCATTATATTTGGCAATATGGTCATCATCATAAGCCCATCTGTTATGCCAGGCATAAAGCGGCACATACATATCATAGTGATCGGCCCGCCACACATACTTGGCCTCTTCCCAAGTTTGCTTGCTCCACTCCTCAAACCAATCAGCCTCAGCTCTTCCGGTCATCAAGCACAAAAACAATGCCCAGAAAAATATTCTTTTCATCTTTATTTTTTCCTGCAACTATTTCAAACGGAAGATTTTTATTAAATCAACCGACTTTTGTCAATAGCTGCCTTCACAAAAGACACAAATAAAGGTGCCGGATCAAACGGCTTTGACTTCAACTCCGGATGAAACTGCACACCGATAAACCACGGATGGTCTTTAATCTCAACAATCTCCGGCAATTTACCGTCCGGCGACTTACCGACAATCTCCATACCAGAGCGCTTTAGTGTATCGGCATATTTCATATTAACCTCATATCTGTGGCGGTGTCTTTCCGATATTTTTTCTTTGCCATAAATCTTAGCCACCAACGAGTTTGGCGCCAACACACATTCATAAGCCCCCAGGCGCATCGTACCGCCCAAATCACCGTCTTTGTGGCGAATTTCTTTAGCACCTTCTTTATCCCACTCAGTCATCAACCCAACCACAGGTTCACAATCAGAGCTAAACTCAGTCGTACCGGCATTTTTAATCCCTGCGACATTACGCATAGTTTCAATAACCGCCATCTGCATACCAAAACAAATCCCCAAAAATGGAATTTTGTGCTCTCTAGCATATTTGATGGCGGCAATTTTCCCCTCAGTTCCGCGTTGGCCAAAACCGCCCGGCACCAAAATTCCGCTAACATCGCTCAAATGCTCCTCAACCGATTCCGTCTCCAACACTTCAGAATCAATCCATTTAACCTTAACCTTATACTTGTTAGCGATTCCTCCGTGCGTTAATGCCTCATTCAAGGATTTATAGGCTTCCAACAGCTTGACATATTTACCGACCACCGCAATCCTGACCTCGCCTTCAGGATGACGCAAATTATCAAGAATTTTTTCCCACTTGCTCAAATCAGGCTCTTTAGAGCATTCAATCCCAAAATGTTTGCATACGGCTTTGTCCATTCCTTCGTTTGAATACGCCACCGGCACCTGATAAATACTACTGACATCAAGCGCGGTAATGACATTTTCTTCTCTTATATTGCAAAACAAAGCAATTTTGCGTTTTTCATTTTGCGGAATAGCCATCTGCGAGCGACAAAGCAACATATCCGGTTGAATACCATATTCCTGTAACTTTTTAACCGAGTGTTGAGTCGGCTTAGTTTTTAATTCACCTGCCGTCGGAATATAAGGAAGCAAAGTAACATGAATAAACATCGCCCTTTCTCTACCCAGCTCATATGCCACCTGACGAATAGCCTCCAAATAAGGCTGTCCCTCAATATCGCCCACTGTACCACCGATTTCACACAACACAAAATCCTCATCGGTAATGTCTGATAAAATAAAGCTCTTAATTTCATTGGTAACATGCGGAATAACCTGAATTGTCGCCCCCAAATAGTCGCCATGACGCTCTTTATCAATCACTCTCTGATAAATTTTTCCGGTGGTAATACTGTCGGTCTTATGACAAGGCACACCTGAGAATCTTTCATAATGTCCCAAATCCAAATCCGTTTCGGCACCGTCATCGGTAACAAAAACTTCACCATGTTGATAAGGGCTCATCGTCCCCGGATCCACATTAAGATACGGGTCAAGCTTGCGCATCCTCACCTTAAACCCTCTCCCCTGCAAAATCGAGGCCAACGAGGCCGAAGCAAGCCCCTTTCCCAAAGACGAAACCACACCGCCAGTAATAAATATAAATTTGGTATTTTCAGACATTTTAAAAGTTCCTATTTTCATGATTTAAAAGTGATAGAGGCACCTTCTCTGTTTTTTTGAGAAGATGCCTCCGTTATTTTCATTTTTTTGCCATTACTTTTCGGCCACCGGAGCTTCCGGAGCAGACGGTTGCGCCGGAACACTTTGGCTTGCCGCCGCTTTATCCAACAACGATTCTCTTGGCTTTGCCTCACCGCGATAATACAATGCAAGCGAAATACTGGTAACAAACAACATCGTTGCCAAAATAGCCGTTGTCCTGGTCAAAAGATTTCCCGTTCCTCTGACGCTTAAGAAGCTGGAGGCTCCCGAGCCGCCGCCCAGCCCGTCCAAAGCACCGCCGGTAGAACGCTGCATTAATATGCAAGCCACCAAAAAAATACAAACCAACAAATGAATAACCAATAAAACTGTTCCCATTATTTTTTCCTCAAAACTAAATCAATTAACACCCTGCATTATCGGCAATTGCCATAAAATCAGCAGCTTTCAGACTTGCACCGCCGATAAGCCCGCCATCAACATCCGGCAAAGAGAGCAATTCTTTGGCATTTGACGGTTTAACCGAGCCGCCGTATAAAATGCGCATTTTGTTAGCTTGCGCTCTGCCTAATTTTTTAGCCAATACTTTGCGTACTGCGGCATGAACATCTTCAACATCTTGTGCTGTCGGAGTTTTGCCGGTACCAATTGCCCAAACCGGTTCATATGCAATCACAGTATCAGCAGCCGTTGCATCATTTGGAACCGATTCCAATATTTGTTTTGAGCAAATATCAATCGTTTCACCCTTTTCACGCTGAGCCAATGTTTCACCGATACAAATAATGGTTTTCAACCCGGCTTTATATGCGGCCTTAGCTTTTTTGCAAACCAATTCGCTTGTTTCTCCGTGATCGGCCCGACGCTCCGAATGCCCCAAAATAACATAAGTACAACCACAATCAAGCAGCATCTCCGGGCTAATATCGCCGGTATGGGCTCCCTTTTCTTCAAAATGACAGTCCTGAGCCCCCAAAGCTACCCGACATCCTTTCAAAGCTTTTTTAACCGCACCAAGCAGAGTAAACGGCGGACAAACCACAAATTCACAATTTCTTTTCTTTGCTTTAACATCAACCTTTATCTCTTGAGCCAAAGCAACACCGTCAGCCAAAAGGCCGTTCATTTTCCAGTTACCGGCAATCATCATCTTACGAGCCATAATCCAATTCCTTCATTCTCAACATTATCATCAAATTACCCTTTTTCTAGCATAGTCGAAAAAACTTTTCAACACCAATATTTGAGTAGTTGTATAAAATAATAAAGCTATTATAATCAGCGACAATTATAAGTGTCTTCTCGTTATTTTAAGGAACATAATAAAATGATAAGCAAAATAAGAAAATATCAGGATTCTTGGTTAACCAAAGCCATTTTGGCGCTAACGGCTCTTAGTTTTATGTCGTTATTCGGAATTTCGGGCTATGTTACATCGGCAGGCAAGAACCGTGCGGTAATCAAGGTTGACGACAAAGAGATAATGCAAGATGAAATGAACTCCAAGCTTCAAGACAGCATCCGCAAATCGCAAAAGATGTTTGGCGAAGATATTGACATTGACGACAACATGCGTAAAGACATTCTAACCTCGCTTGTAAAGCAAAATGTTACCGACATGATTATTGCCCGCGAGGCCGAGAAGAAAGGTGCCAGTATCTCCGACGAGCTTATTGAGCAGATCATAGCCACTCAGCCTGAGTTTATGGATGCATCCGGCAAATTCAACCCTGAGCTTTTACGTCGCCAACTTTCATATTTTGACATGAGCGAGCAAGAATACATTGACAATTTGCGCAAAAATATCCTGAGCCGTCATTTGGTATATTCTCCGGTAGAGAACATTGCGTTTCCAAGTTTTATGAACAGCTACATTGCGCAAATAGAAAACCAGCAAAAAATCTTTAGCTATGTTACTATTGACCCTCAAGAATTAAAAATAGATCGGGATATTTCCCTTGAAGAGATAGAGCAATATTACGAAGACTTTGCTCCGCAATTTGAAGAACCCGAGAAGCGCGATGTTTCGTTTATTGAGTTAAAGATATCCGACCTTGCATCAGACATCACTCCCGATGAAGATGAAATAGAAGCCTATTATCAAGCCAATATTTTTGAGTATGTAATACCAGAACAACGCAATGTTTTACAAATGGTATTTGATGACGAAGAAACAGCTGAAGCTGCTTTATCAGAAATAAACCAAGGCAAAGATTTTTATCTTGTTGCTGCTCAAAAAGCCAACCAAGACAAAAACACCACCAATCTTGGTACGGTAACAGCCGATTCGCTTTTGCCTGAATTATCACAAGATATATTTGATGCTAAGTTAAATCAAATTGTCGGTCCTATTAATTCGGAATTTGGCTGGCACATTCTCAAAGTTGTTAAAATAATCCCCAAGAAAGAAACACCTCTTTCTGCGGTTAAAAGCAAAATTATTGCCACTTTGCAACATGAACAAGCCTATGATCATGCCCTCAACACCATCACCGAGATTGAAGACATGATAGGTGCCGGGGCCACTTTTGCCGACATAACCAATCGATATAACGCCAAACTCAACACCGTAAAGGGACTCAAAGAAGATGGCAGTTATACATCTTTAAGCGGCAAAAATTTTTCTTCTTTGATATCATCGCCTGATTTTCTGGATGCGGCTTTTTCCTACAACGAGGGAGAAGTAAGCCAAACCATTGAAACCGATGATAGCTTTATCTTTGCCTCCGTAACCGGGATTGAAGATGCCCACATCAAAGATTTGACCTCCGTTCGTCCAGAAATTATAAAAATCTGGACCGAAAACGAGAAATCAGCCATTGCCCAAGAGATTATAAACGACATTGTTGCCGACTTAGACAGCGGCGATGAGCTAGCCGACATAGCATCACGTTTTAATCTCAAGCTCACGACCACCAAACCGCTAAAACGTGGTGAATCTTTTGCCAAGCTTAATTCATCGCAATTAGCCGAAGCCTATCAAACACCGTTAAACGAGTATAAGATTTTATCTTCCGGCAGTATGACAACAGTTATCACCCCCGTAAAGATAATTAACCACCTTGTTTCCGAAAGCCCATCCCAGCTTGACTCCATCAACACCGAGATGCGTCATGACCTGGAAGAAAGCATGGCCTCAGAACTAATTGACAGTTATGCCAAAGATATGGACGTAAGAATTAAATATCGTCTGCTTGGGCTTGAGAACTAACCAATAAGGGAGAAAATAGTACACTATTCTCTCCCTTATCATAATAAAACTCACTTTTTATGTTGTTTAGGCAATAATATTGGGCGTAATTTTTGCTTCAACCGTTTTAATCTTCTGTCTAACACCTGATTTAAGACTATTGAGTTGTTTAGCCTTAAAAAAATCGATTGTCCGATTATCTTTAACCAAATGACGAATATCTGAGCGAACACGGCGTTCTTCAAGCTTCAACTCACAAAGCTGTTGTAACAAACGAGCTTTTTGGTTCTGGTTTAACATAAAATTAATATCCTTTCGCTAAAAAAATCTTATTAAATTACATTTTTTTCTGGAAAATATTTCTTAAATCTGTATTAGTATACACCAAAATGACAAATAATGCAACTTGAAAAGCAGGAGTCTTTAAAGAATGAGTAAAATCAAAAGAATAGGAGTACTTACCTCCGGCGGTGATTGTGCCGGGCTCAATGCAACCATTAGTGCGGTTGTAGAAGCGGCGACCAAAAAAGGTTGGGAAGTTTACGGAATTAAAGACGGCACGGAAGGAATTACCGAAAAGCCGCATAGTTACGAAGTTTTAACCATAAGCAACTTCAGCGATTCTCCTTGGCCGAGACTTAGCGGCTCATATCTTGGATCTCTGAACAAAGGCTTGCGTATAGAATCATTGGAAGAAGTATCCAAACGTTTTGCTATTGGGGTAAAAGAGCTTGGTCTTGATGCCATTATTGTCATCGGCGGAGATGGTAGCATGAATATTGTATCTAATATGTGCAAAGGATCATTAGTAAAAATTATTGGCATTCCCAAAACAATTGATAATGACACTCCGATTACCGAATTTTCAGTTGGTTTTCAAACTGCGGTACAATATTGCACGACAGCCATTGACAGCTTAGAATTAACGGCACGTTCGCACAATCGCGCCATGATTGTAGAGGTTATGGGACGCGATGCCGGTCACTTAGCTCTTCATTCTGCCTTAGCCGGCAATGCCGATGTTTGCCTAATTCCCGAAATTCCATATAATCTTGATGGCATTATCAACAAACTAAAAGAGATCAAACGCCGTGGCCGCAATCATGCCGTAATTGTCGTTTCCGAGGGGCTAAAGACCGAAAACGGCACCCCGATAACCTCCAACAAAAACATGGTCGGCGAAACGATATATGGTGGAATTGGGCAATACCTATGCGATGAAATAAGCAAACGCTACAACGAATTTCAGTTTCGTGTCACCACACTTGGCCATTTGCAGCGCTCAGGTGTTCCGGTCGCCTTTGACCGTTTATTGGCCTCACTTTTTGGCGCCAACGCGGTTGAGCTTTTGGACAAAGGCGAGGATAACAAAATGGTTATCTGGAAAAACGGCGAAGTCTCTTACGTCAGCTTACCCGAGGTTGTAAAAACAGGTACTACTTTGGTTAATGTCAAAGGCAAATATGTTTCAGCCGCCAAAGAATTAGGCATGTATATCGGCGAGATATAGATTTATTATCATACTTTTTATCACCCCCCTATCTTAAAGGATAAGGGGGTTATTTTTTTGCCTTTATTGAAACGAAGCCTTGTAGAGCATACTTAAAAAAGCAGCTTAATTTCAAAGCTACTTTAATAATTAATTCTAATATAAGGAGAATTTACTATGACTGAAGGTGTTCGTTATCCAACATTTGCCTTTATCACCGGTGGTGCCGGACAAGCCGACGATGGCATTCCGCCCCAACCTTTTGAGACATTTTGCTACGACTCGGCTCTATTGCAGGCCAGAATCGAAAACTTCAACGTTGTACCTTATACATCAGTTTTGCCCAAAGAATTATTTGGCAAAATCGTCCCTATTAATGACAAAATAGTAAGCCAATTCAAACATGGCGCAGTGCTTGAGGTTATAATGGCCGGCAACGGAGCCAACCGTGATGACCACAAAGCCATTGCCACCGGACTTGGCGTATGTTGGGGTAAAGATAAAAATGGCGAATTGATTGGCGGATGGGCTGCCGAATATGTAGAATATTTTGACACCTACATTGACGATGAAATTGCCAAAGGCCATGCCGAAATGTGGCTAAACAAATCACTAAAACATGAATTGGATATCAGAGGAGTTGAAAAGCACTCCGACTTCCAAATGTGGCATAACTATGTAAATATTAAGCAACAATTTGGCTATAGTTTAACCGCTATGGGATTTTTGAACTTTGAACACGCTCCGGCGGCCAAACTCTAAGTCTTTGTTTTATCTTTCGCGGAGCCGCTTTTATGAGTTGCTCCGCGAAAATTAATATAAGGAAATAATATCATGAAAAACACAAAACCTTCTGATAACGCAGCCAAAAGCTCTTCCAAAGGGCTTGGCATTTTGGCCTTGGCGGCAATAGTCATCAGTTCAATGATTGGCGGTGGTATCTATTCTCTGCCCCAAAACATGGCCTCAGGCGCCTCTGCCGGAGCTGTGTTGTTGGCTTGGGCAATTACCGGCATCGGCATTTATTTTATTGCCCGCACTTTTTCTATTTTATCCATGGCCCGACCTGATTTGACCACCGGAATATATTCCTACAGCCGTGCCGGATTCGGGCATTATGCCGGCTTCACCATTGGCTGGTCATATTGGCTCTGCCAAGTATGCGGCAACGTTGGTTACGCCGTAATCACCATGGATGCCCTCAACTATTTCTTTCCGCCCTATTTTGCCGGTGGAAACAACCTTGCATCAATCATTGGCGGCTCCATAATCATCTGGTGCTTTAACTTTTTAGTCTTAAAAGGAGTAAGACAAGCCAGTATCGTCAACAGTATCGGTACAGTTATAAAAATTGTTCCTCTGGTTTTGTTTATCATCATCATGGCAGTTTTGTTCCAGCTCGACAAATTTGATTTTGATTTCTGGGGCGAAGCCATCGCCACCAAAGCCAAATTGGGCGATTTAAGCACCCAAATCAAAAGCACCATGCTGGTAACCTTGTGGGCATTCATTGGTATCGAAGGAGCCGTTGTCATGTCCAATCGCGCCAAATCGTCATCGGATATCGGCCCGGCCACCATTTTGGGCTTTTTGGGATGTTTAGTAATCTATATTTTGCTGTCATTATTGCCGTTTGGCTATATGTCGCAATCAGAACTGGCCGCAGTTGCCAACCCGTCAACCGCCGGCATTTTGGAGCAGTCTGTAGGCAAATGGGGCGCTTGGGTAATGAATATCGGGCTTGTAATATCGGTATTAACCAGCTGGCTTGCCTGGACCATGGTAACCGTCCAGATTCCGCAAGCTGCAGCCCAAGACGGAACATTTCCCAAAGCCTTTGCCAAAGAAAACAAAAACGAGGCCCCGTCGGTGTCTTTGGTGGTAACATCCGTTGCCATGCAGCTGTTCTTGTTGTTGGTTTATTTTTCCAACAATGCTTGGAACACCATGTTGTCTATCACCAGCGTAATGGTTTTGCCGGCCTATTTTGCCTCTTGCGCCTATTTGTGGAAAATGTGCGAAGACGGCGAATACCCGGGTAATATTATGTATAAACGCGCCGGCGCATTATTTACTGCCATCATGGGAGCTTTGTATGCCTTGTGGCTGATTTATGCTGCAGGCCTGCAATACCTAATGCTTGCGGTTATAATTATTGCACTTGGTATTCCGGTGTATATTTGGGCCAGAAAAGAAAACTCTCCCAAAGAAGAGGCTTTCACCTGTGCCGAAAAAGTATTTGCCATAATTTTGGTAATCATTGCCATAGCAGCTATTTATGCCATGGTAAGAGGTTTGGTAAATATTTAAACCCAAAAGGGGGAATTTGTCTGATAACAAATTCCCCCTTTTTTATAATTTCATTCCATATTTGAGGTTCAAACGATATTGCCAAAATTTGACATTACAATCCAAATTATTAACACAAATATATCTGTAACGCCAAAAAGCAACATACATCCTGGCAAATTGCCACAATTTCAAAAAAGAAAACTCCGGCATCTTAAGTTTGTAATTTTTGCACAAATGTTTACCAGCTTTGACCACATCATAAGGCAAATTCTCATCCAATTTTGCCATAAACTGTGGTTGTCCCTCTTCAGGATAGGCATAACGCATATATCTGTCATAAATTGACGCAACCTCCGACAGATACGGCAAACCTTTAGCTAAACCCTTGCCGTTGTAGTACTGGCATTCACCCAAATCGCTGTCCGCCCACACATAGTCTGCATCAAGCTGTGGTTGTTGTTGAATTTGCGTCAGCCACAATCTTCCAGCCAACCGTTTGGTGGTGCAAAACAAAATTTTTTGTGTTTTACCCTCCTCCAATTTGAGAAATTTGGTATAAGCTGCAAGATTCTGTCCGGTATTAGTGCCTTCAGAGCAAACAATACCGATATCTTCTTTTGCAACGCCAAGTCTAAGCAATACCTCAACCAGCATTTCCGCTTCAGAGATTCGCTTTCCGTCTTTTTTAGGATTAATCCTAGATGACATCAAGCCATATCCTCCGATAGCATCAACCTTGGGATAGTAGCCAAACTTACGTTTGCTACGATGATAATACCACGCGGCAACAAAAGCCGAGAATACATCATCATCAATTGCCACAACTCTGTTATAGTGTTTATCCAGCGAAAACTTTGCTGTAATTTTATCCGCAAAATAATCAACAATCACTTTTGCGAACCTAAAATCCTTTTTTTTCCATACGTAAAAAGTTTTTTTAAAATTATACATAAAAAATATTTCTAATTCTGGCTGATATATCACATTATCGCCTTTTCTGCAAGCAAAAAATCAGCCTCCAAAGATGGAGGCTATTCTAACTACCACTTTCCGTAATGAATTTTTTCTTTTCTGAACCTATCTTTGGGTTGCGGCGGAGTTTGTAGAGGATATCCCACCACCACCAAAGCATTAGGCTTAACATTATCGGGCAAGCCAAGCAATTTTTGAAATTCTTTCATCCTTTCTTCATAAGGATAGATGGCACACCAGCAAGCACCCAAGCCCTTACCATGGATTGCCAGCAAAAGATTTTCGACCGCGGCCGAAGTATCAACCACCCAAAAGTTTTCATCCAATTGTTGATTGGTGTCGCCGCAAACCACAATTGCCGCCGAAGCATCTTTTAAGAATGAAGCATGAGAATGAATCTGCATTATTTTATCTTTGGTTTCATCATCTTCCACCACCACAAATTCCCACGGCTGCCGATTACATCCCGATGGTGCATACATGGCGATTTTCAACAAATCCTCAAAATCTTCTCTGCTTATTTTTTTGCCCTTTTCAAACTGACGCACCGAGCGTCTGGTCAAAAGTCCGGCTTCCAAAAACATTTTTACTCTCCCATATTTGTATTATCAGGATTATCTTTTTCGTCATTCTTTTTTCTGAGTTCATCAATACTGTATTGAATCTCGGAAATAACCTCATCATAAGTTTTCTGTTGTCCGGACTTACGCGAGAACAAGTTAAGCGTCCGTAAATAACGTTTACGAATACCTTTTTGATAATCAAGAATCATCTGATAGAACAACCTTTCTTGTTCATTCTGAGCTGTTCCCACCTGCTTTTGCGCTGCTTTTACATCAATCTCTCCGAAAGGCACAATTCCCTGCACCAAAACTTTGCAGTTATTATTCGCGATTTCGGCCATCCCTGATTGGACAAAGAAGCGCTTATTCAACGAGCCGTCGCCGTTTAATATTTCCAATACGCCAAAATCCAACACAAACACACTCGGAGCGCGGTTGGGCAATATATCGACAGCCGCTCTCACCGCCGGAATAACCACGCTGGAAACCTTCTCTTCCAGATAAACCTTTGCCGGCAACGCAATCGTCAAATTTATTTCCTTATCCATCGCTCCGCTTCCCTAAATTAAACAGCTTTGTCCTTCATACCTTCGGCTTTTTTCAAAACATCTTCAATTGTACCAACCATATAAAACGCCTGCTCCGGAATATCATCATATTTGCCTTCCAAAATTCCCTTAAAGCCTTTAATGGTATCTTCCAGTTTAACAAACACACCGGGCGTTCCGGTAAATACTTCGGCCACATGGAAAGGTTGTGACAAGAAACGCTGAATTTTACGCGCTCTAGCTACTGTAAGCCTGTCCTCATCCGACAACTCATCCATACCCAAAATAGCAATAATATCTTGCAAAGACTTATATTTTTGCAACACTTCTTGCACTCCGCGTGCCACTTTATAATGCTCTTCCCCGACAACCGACGGATCCAAAATACGGCTGGTTGAATCCAACGGATCAACCGCCGGGAAAATACCCAATTCAGAGATAGAACGTGACAACACGGTTGTGGCATCCAAGTGCGCAAAGGTTGTAGCCGGCGCCGGATCGGTCAAGTCATCGGCCGGCACATATACTGCCTGCACCGAAGTAATCGACCCGTTTTTGGTTGAGGTAATACGCTCTTGCATTGCGCCCATATCCGTACCCAGCGTTGGCTGATAACCAACTGCCGACGGAATACGTCCCAAAAGTGCCGAAACTTCAGATCCTGCCTGAGTAAAGCGGAATATGTTATCAACAAAGAACAGCACGTCTTGGTGTTCCTCATCGCGGAAATATTCTGCCTGACTCAACCCCGTCAAAGCAACTCTGGCTCTGGCTCCGGGCGGCTCGTTCATCTGCCCGTAAACTAACACGGTTTTAGAATTACCCCCCTTAAGGTCAATAACTCCCGATTCTATCATCTCGTTATAAAGGTCGTTTCCCTCACGAGTTCTCTCGCCCACACCGGCAAACACCGAATATCCGCCGTGTCCTTTGGCAATATTATTAATCAACTCCATAATCAGCACGGTTTTACCCACACCGGCACCACCGAACAACCCGATTTTACCGCCCTTGGCATAAGGCTCCAACAAGTCAATAACTTTAATACCTGTGGTTAAAACTTCCGTCTCGGTAGATTGCTCAACAAAAGCCGGTGCCTCACGATGAATCGGATAATATTCTTTAGCTTTAATCTCACCTCTTCCGTCCACCGGCTCACCGATAACATTGATAATACGCCCAAGCATTTCAGGCCCAACCGGCACCTCAATCGGCGCACCGGTATTAACCACTTCTTGCCCCCTGACCAAACCGTCGGTTGCATCCATAGCAATACAGCGCACCACATTTTCACCCAGGTGTTGAGCCACTTCCAACACCAAATTACGACCGTTATTATCGCAGGTCAAAGCCGTCAAAATCGCTGGCAAATCATTAACATCATCAAACCTGACATCAACAACTGCTCCGGTAACTTGGCTTATATGCCCGAGCTTGCCTGTATTCATTTCTTTTTTAATTGTTTTTTTTGTTTTAGCCACATCTTTGGCATTTTCAGCCTTCATCTGCCTGATGGCTTTTTTATCCTCAGCATTTAATATATCTTTTTTCTTCAATGTTTTCTTAACGGTCTCTTTTGCCATTACAAAATCTCCCAACTTTTTTATCCAAAAACTACAAAGCCTCGGCTCCGGCAATAATTTCAATCAGCTCGGTTGTAATTGCCCCTTGGCGCAAACGATTATATTTCAAAGTCAACTTAGCAATCATATCATTGGCATTACGTGTTGCATTATCCATAGACGTCATTCTTGCTCCTTGTTCACTGGTCAACGAATTGAGCAAAATCTGATACATCTCAGAGACTGCCAACATAAATATAATATCGCTGAAAGCTTTCTCTTTAGCCACATCATATTCATAAAACGCGTCATTAAACTTATCGTCATAACGCGGATCGTTTTCATCAATTTCCAGCTCAAACGGCAAGAAATTTTTGTGTTTTATCTCTCGGTTGATAGCCGAGTGAAAATAGGTATAAATGACTTCGCAAACATCAAATTTGCCGATCATATACTCCCCAAACAAAAGCTCGGTTATATCCTCAACTTCTCTATAATTATCGGCTTTACCGCCAACTCCGCTCAAAACATCAAACACCGCCTCGGGACAGCGATGTTTTAATGCATCGCCGAGTTTTTTGCCGATACACAACACCTTAACTTCTTTACCTTCGCGCCGCAATTCATCAATTCTGAACAACGTTTCCCGCAAGATATAAGAGTTATAGCTGCCGCACAAACCTCTGTCGGAAGAAAACACCACCAACAAATGTTTGTTTTTACTCGGTTTAGATTGCATAATCAAAGGATATACCAGTTCCTTTCCGGTAGCCTTACTTTCCGTGCTTATATCTTTGTACAACCTTCCGGCAATTGTCAAAAGCCCGTCATTATAGGTCTTAGATTTGGCAAGCAAATCCTGCGACCGCCGCAACCGGGCGGCCGCCACCATCTTCATCGCCGAAGTAATCTTCTGCGTTGATTTGATACTTCCGATACGGGTTCTAAGTTCTTTCAAACCGGCCATTATTCACACCTTTAAGCTGCTTTTCCGTTCGTTTCGCCGAAACGTCTCAAAAAACTCTGATAAAAGGCGTTCAGCTTTTTCTCCAAATCCTCGGAAAGAACTTTTTTCTCCACAATTTCTTTAAGCCAGTCTTTATGATTAGCCTTAAGATCTTGCAAAGCCCTTTCTTCAAACTCGCGCACTCTGCTCAAATCAACACTGTCAAGATATCCCTTAACACCGGCAAAAATAGCCACAACTTCCTCTTCAACCGCCATAGGTTTATATTGCGGTTGTTTAAGCATTTCGGTCAATCTTGCACCTCTGGCGAGCAAGTTTTTAGTTGCCTGATCCAAATCCGATGCAAACTGCGAAAATGCCGCCATCTCACGATATTGTGCCAAATCAAGTTTCATCGAGCCCGACACCTGTTTCATGGCTTTGATTTGTGCTGCCGAGCCCACACGCGAAACCGATATACCGACGTTAACGGCAGGTCTTACACCTTGATAGAACAAACCGTTTTCTAAAAAGATTTGCCCATCGGTAATTGAAATCACATTAGTCGGAATATAAGCCGACACATCACCTGCTTGAGTTTCAATCACCGGCATTGCCGTCAAAGAACCGGCACCTTCGGCATCGCTCATCTTGGCAGCTCTTTCCAACAAACGAGAGTGCAAATAGAACACATCGCCAGGATAAGCCTCACGTCCTGGTGGACGACGCAACAACAACGACATCTGGCGATAAGCCGTTGCCTGCTTGGACAAATCATCATAAAAGATAACGGCATGCATTCCTCTGTCACGGAAAAATTCGCCCATCGCACACCCTGAATACGGAGCAATATATTGCATTGGCGCCGAATCCGAGGCAGTTGCCGCCACCACGATTGTATAATCCATCGCCCCATAGTCTTTTAGGGTTTTAACTACTTGTGCAACTGTAGAGCGCTTTTGCCCTATGGCAACATAAACACAATACAATTTGTCTTTATCCGATTTTGCCGCATCATTAATCTTCTTTTGGTTGATTATGGTATCAAGAATAATTGCGGTTTTACCGGTCTGCCTATCGCCGATAATAAGCTCACGCTGTCCTCTGCCGATAGGAATAAGCGAATCAATAATTTTAATTCCCGTCTGCACCGGCTCATGTACCGAACGTCTGGCAATAATTCCCGGTGCTTTAATATCCGAACGGCTGTATTCTTTGGCTTTGATGGCCCCCAACCCGTCAATTGGCTCGCCCAAAGCATCGACAACCCTACCAAGCATCTCTTTGCCGACCGGCACACTAACAATTGAGTTGGTTCTTTTAACAATATCGCCTTCTTTAATTTCCTGGTCCGAGCCAAATATAACCACGCCGACATTATCTTCTTCCAAGTTCAAGGCCATGCCTTTAACGCCGCCCGCAAACTCTACCAATTCGCCGGCCTGTACATCATCAAGCCCATACACGCGCGCCACACCGTCGCCAACGGACAAAACCTTTCCCACCTGAGCCACATCAATCTTGGCATCCGAGTGGGCAATTTTGTCTTTTATAATCGAAGATATTTCACTGGCAGATACAGACATTTTACTTACCTTTCATCACATTTTCCAAATAATTTAATTTTGTAGCCAAACAATCATCATACATTTTTGAGCCGCATTTAACACGCAAACCGCCCAAAATTGCCGGATTTATATTGTATTTAACCACAATATTCTTAGCAAACAACTTTTGCAAAATTCCACGCAAACATTTATCCTGAGCGGCAGACAAATCCCTAACCGTCTCCACTTCCACCTCGGCAATATTATTTTTCATATAATAAACCCTGGCAAATCCGTCCAATATATCCGGCAAATAAGATACTCTGTTGTTTTGAACCACCAACTGCAAACAATTTTTTGTATCCTCGTCAAGAGCCAATGCTTCAGCCGTTTTCTTCAAAACATCTTTTTTATCTTTTTCGCTCCACAAAGGACTCGCCAGATAAGCTTTAAGCTCCGGTTCTTTTTCCAAAAGCACTTCAAGCTTGCCGATATCTTTCCAAACTTTATCGACACGGCCTTTATCTGCCGCAGCTTCATACAAAGCTATTGCATACACACGGGCTATTTTACTTTTAGAATTTTTTTTCACTTTTTCACAACTCTCTGCTTATCTAAATTAACTTCCGCCAGTTTATATATCAATTGGTTTCTTTTTTATTAACAAACCTCAATAAAAAGAATAAGGATCAACATCTATTTCAACCCTTACTGCCGATGGCAGTTTTACTCTTTTTATCCACTGCCGCAAAACCTCCTGAATTTTCACATCTTTAGCAGTCTTAAGCAATAAACGATAGCGATATTTATTGCGCAAAACAAAGATTGGAGCCGGGGCCGGTCCGAGCGTTACAATTTTATCATCATTAAATGCCGTTTGTCCGAGCCAAATTGCAACTTTCTCCACCTCGTCTTTCCTCATTCCCGACACGATCACCGCCGCCAATTTACCAAACGGCGGCATTTTAAGGATTTTCCTCGATTCTTTTTCCAAGCGATAAAATTCTTCTTTTTTACCGTTTACCAAAGCATTTAATACTGCATTTTCCGGATACAAGGTCTGCAAATAAACCTCGCCTTTTTTGCTTCCTCTGCCGGCTCTGCCCGCAACTTGGGACAACAGCTGATACGTCCGCTCGCCGGCTCTTAAATCACTTCCCATCAACCCCAAATCGGCATCGACGATTCCCACCAAAGTCAATTCCGGAAAATGATGTCCCTTAGCCAAAATCTGCGTTCCGATAAGAATATCGATTTTGCCCTCCTCCATTTCTTTAACTACTTCATGTACTTCTTTGAAATTGGTAACAAAATCAGACGACAGCACCCTAATTCTGGCAAGCGGCAAACGATATTTTACCTCTTCGGCAATTCGCTCCACTCCCGGTCCGCAAGCCGTCAACCCTGTCTCTGATCCGCATTCCGGACACTTGTTTGGAATATCCGTCATATAACCGCAATGATGACAAACAAGCTTATTCGCCCGTTTGTGTTCAGTCAGCCACGCCGTGCAATTCGGACATTGGATTCTGTGTCCGCAGTCGCGGCAGATGATAAGCGGCGCATATCCTCTTCTGTTTAAAAACAATACGCTTTGTTCACCTTTTTCATAATTTACTTTAAGTTTTTTACACAACGTCGGCGATAGCCAAGACACGCCCCAAGATCCTTTAACCGGCTTGTCTTTTTTCAAATCAATAATTTTAATATCCGGCATCTCGGCATGAGCAAAACGAGATTTCAAACAAACCTGATTATATTTGCCTTCCTCAACATTGCAAATTGTCTCCAAATCGGGTGTAGCCGTAGATAATATTATCGGTATTTGCTCCAACTTGGCTCTTACCACTGCCATATCTCGGCCCTGATAGTTCACCACATCTTCTTGTTTATAAGATGCATCATGGCTTTCATCCGCCACAATCAACCCCAAATCAAGATAAGGCAAAAACAATGCCGATCTGGCACCTATGATAATTTTAGCCTCACCTTGAGCCACCGCCTTCCAATTGTCAATCCGCTCTTTTTGGCTCAGAGCCGAATGCCACTCCGCAGGCTTTACGCCGAAGCGTGTTTCAAATCTTTTCAACCATTGCGCCGTCAAGCCTATTTCCGGCACCAAAATTAGCACCTGTTTACCATAAGCAAAAGCTTTGTCCACCGCCTCAAAATAAACTTCAGTTTTGCCCGAGCCGGTAACACCGTTTAATAATGTAACATCAAAGCCATTACCTATTTTGGAGCACAAATAAGCGGCTGCTTTTTCTTGTTCATCCGTTAGTTCAACTTTTTGAAATCCGCAAATTGGTTTTTGATATTCTTTCTTCTTTTCAACCAAAACCTCTCGTAAAACACCTTTTTCAATAAGCGTTTTTATTACACTCTGCCCCACACCGGCACCCGCGGCAATTTCTTGGCGATTAAACGGCGCAAATTTCACAAAATCCATAACTCTCCACCTGGCATCCGAATTTTTTATTCCCGCCTCGCTCAACGTTTTACCCGATAATTCATAAAGCTTAAGCATCTGAGGATTATCAAACACCTGCCTGACACTCAAAACCATTTTTAACACCAAACCTTTGAATGCCATATTATAAGAAGCAACAAACTCCACAAACTTGCGCATACTTTCTTTTAGCGGCGGATAAGGCATAATTTCTGTTATTTTTTTGATCTTTTGCTCATCAAGCGTAGTTTTTTTGTTAAGCTGCCACACAACCCCGACCAAAGTTTCTCTTCCAAACGGAACTTTGACCAAACTTCCCAAAGATACTTTGCCCTCTGTTTTATAATCAAACGGTTCATTAAACGGCAGCGGCAACAATACGCCCACGATTTGCATCTCACATCTCCCAAATCTGCCGCCGATTTTACCAATTTTATTTATGTTTCTCAAATATCATTCCGATTTACACACAAAAAACATCATTAAATTACCGTTTATTAAATATTTTGTGTTTTACTAAAAAGCATGAAACAAGAAATAAGATACAATTGCACCTCTGATGTTTTGGCGCTTATCAAAGATTGGCAGCTGTGGCTTGAAAAAGAACGCGGCTATTCGTCTCATACGGTTGAATCTTATGGCCGAGATTTGTCTTTCTTTTTTTACTTTTGGCAAAAATATCTTGGATATTTACCCACCATAACCGACCTTAAAACTATAGATATCAGGACTTTTCGTGCTTTTTTAAGCCAGCAAAATCAAAGGCATTTAAGCAAATCATCACTGGCCAGAGAGCTTTCCTCATTAAAAAGTTTTTTTCATTGGCTCAACCGATTACATATAATTGACAATACAGCCATAACCGTTATCTCATCCCCCAAAAAGGACAAGATTCTGCCAAAAGCACTTGATGTTGATCAAACCCTCAATTTATTGGATGCCGCGACGGATTTTGCCAAAGACAAGTGGCAGGGGCTTAGAGATGTCGCCATTTTGACAATATTATACGGATGTGGTTTGCGAATTTCTGAAGCCCTGTCACTCAATATCGGTGATATAAATCATAACGATTTCCTCAAAATCAAAGGCAAAGGCAACAAAGAACGTTTGGTGCCCATACTTCCCATAGTTAAAGAAAAAATCGCCGCCTACCTAGAGGCCTGCCCCTATCATCAACAACAAGGAGACGCTTTGTTTTTAGGAGCAAGAGGCGAGCGTATAAGTCCGCGGATAGTTCAACGAACATTGGAAAAGATTCGGAGCTGTTTGGGGCTTCCCGATACTCTGACCCCTCATGCTCTGAGGCATTCTTTTGCCACTCACCTTTTGGCGGAAGGAACCGATTTGCGCTCCATTCAGGAACTATTGGGTCATGCGTCCCTGTCCACGACCCAGCGCTACACCAATGTAGAGATTGAACACCTAAAAGAAGAATATCACAAGGCACATCTGTTGGACGATTAACTCCTAAAAAGTAAATAAAAAAACCGGCCAACTACAAGGCCGGTTTTCAAACCAAGAATCTCAAAGTATAATTACTTCAATTTTTTCTCAACGAACTCTTCGTGTTTTTTAGACTTCTTATCATATTTTTTCAAAGTCAACTTTTCCGGATGAGTTCTCGGATTCTTCTCAGCAAGATAAAATGTACCCGTACCGGCCGTACTTTCCAATTTTACTTTTACTTTTACTGCTTTAGCCATTTTTCATACTCTTAAATTAAGGTTACAATTCAAAACATTTGAGCGTAATATACATTTTTTTTGCGCCATGTCAACCCTAATTTTCATCTACTTTAGCAAATTAAGCATTTTTTTGGCCTCGATAAGCTCAATTTCGCTCGTTTCATGTCCCTCGGCCGGACATTTTTTATCATCACTCATATATTTAACCTCGCCAAAAGTGCAAACATCGGGAATTATTCCTTTTTGATTAAATTCCGCGCCCGATGGTGTCACAAAAAAGGCATTGGTAACCGCCAAAACTCCGTTATCCGGATATATGTTTATCAATTTTTGAATACTTCCTTTTCCCTTGGTTCCCGTACCGACTATTTTTGCCCTTGTCTGCTCTTGCAAAGCCACTGCCAAGACCTCTGCTGCCGAGGCAGTATTTCCGTCAACCAATATAACCATTGGCTTGCCGGCAAAAAGCTCATTTTTATCGGCCAAATAATACACTTCCTCTGCCCTGTTTTTGCCTTTGGTTGAGGCGATAATTCCCTCATTCAAAAACAAATCAGCCACCTCTATTGCTTCGCCGAGCATACCACCGCCCGAGCCGCGCAAGTCCAAAATCAAAGCCTTAGCGGCAGCATATTCACTCAATGCTTCAAGCATTTCATTTTTGGTTTGCTTGTTAAAAGCACCTATTTTAATATAAAGAATATCATCTTCCATTCTGGCGGCAAATTGTCTTTCATTTTTTATTTTGATACCGTTTGCCTCATCCAAATCGCCATAAAATTTCGAATCTTTATCCAAAATTTTTACCATTTCTTTGGCCAACAAGGAGTTTATCTCAAAACTTTTTCTTTCTGTCTTAGCAGATATTTCACAAGCCTTTGCTATCATATTATCGGTTATAAGTCCCCAATCTTTTGGCTCATCATCTTGAGGTTTTTTTTCCACCTTAACCACTTTTCCTTTATAATAAAGAGTTAGTCTTTTATCATCATCACCCAGGGTCAAATCTTTATCAATTTTTTTCAATCCTTTTAGTGCCGCCACCGCCAAATCATCATATTGAACATCATAAACATAGGCTTTTTTAACCTGCTCATAAACATTTGCCCACGGCGAAACCTCATCCGCCTGGCTTACAAAAGCAAACACAATCAAAACAAAAAATAACCAAATTTTCATCTATTTTAACACCGCCTGCAACACCGTATGGTCCGATGGTTTTTGCCCCATTCTTGGTTTTTTGTTTACCTCGCAATTTTCAAGTCTGTCCACCCCATAGGCATTAAGCCACAAATAATCAATTCTCATACCCCAATCATTATGAAGCGATGCTCCGGCATAATCCCAAAAAGTATAACCGTTTTCTTTTTCATGTTTAGTCCTAAAAGCATCACAAAATCCGAGATAAGACAAGCTTTTCAATTTGTGTCTGACCTCCGGACGAAACAAAGCATTGTTCTTAAAGGCCGCCGGATCATATACATCATCATCGGTCATAATCACATTAAAATCACCGCCCAAGATTACCGGCTGACGCAACAAAGCCAATTCTTTTGCATGTTCTATCAAAGCATCCATCCACTTAAGTTTATAAAGCCATTTGCTGTCATCATCCGGATTATTATAAGGCGGATTGCCGTTGGGTAAATAAATAGATGCCACCCGCCACTTAACACCTTCCGCCTCAACATCTGCTTCCAAATATCTGGCGTTTTCATCATCCACGCCGGGCAGAGCTTCATGCAATACTTTAATTTTATTTTTGCTCAAAATTGCCACCCCGTTATAACTTTTCTGCCCAACGATTCTGGCCTCATACCCTATTGCCTGCAAATCAAAAAACGGAAAAGAATTAAACTCGGTTTTAATTTCTTGCAGCAATGCTATGTCCGGTTCTTCATCTCTCAACCATTGAACAAGATTTTCGATTCTGGCATTGATTGAGTTAACGTTATAGGTGGCAATTTTCATTTATTAACCCTTTCTTTAATTAGTTATCTTAAAGTAAAGTATAATATTTTTTTTATCATTGAAAGCAAAAAAGATGACCCTTGCAGATTATGCTACCAAAGACGAAAATTCCCGCGGCCGGATGTATCCCGATTATGCCAATATTATCCGCTCTGATTTTCAGCGCGACCGCGACCGTTTAATACACTCGGCTGCTTTTCGCAGATTAGAGGGCAAGACGCAGGTTTTTGCCTATCATGAAGGCAAAAATTATCGTACACGCCTAACTCACAGTATCGAGGTTGCGCAAATTACCCGCACTTTGTGCAAAAACCTTAAGTTAAATGAGGAGCTTGGCGAGGCCATAGCCTTGGCACATGATTTGGGACATGCCCCTTTTGGCCATGCCGGCGAACGCGGACTTAACCGCTGCATGAAAGATTTCGGCGGATTTGATCACAATGTAAATTCGCTCAAAATCATGACCGAGATAGAAAATCACTATCCTTCATTCAACGGCCTAAATCTGACATGGGAAACTCTAGAGGGTACGGTTAAGCACAACGGCCCAATAAAAAACATCACCAATCAATACCTCAAAAATTTCAATAAACAATTTCCCCTTGACCTAAAAAACTATCCCTCGTTGGAAGCACAGATAGCGGCTTTTGCCGATGACATTGCCTATAACAATCACGATATTGACGATGGTTTTCGCGCCGGATTTTTTACTATAGAGCAATTGTGCGAATTAGATTTCATTAAAGAAATAATTATGCGATTTGACCTGGAAAATCCGGGCCGTGAAGACGAATTACGCATTTATGCCGTCACCCGTTCATTAATAAGTGCCATGGTTTTTGATTTGTTAAAAACCACACAACAAAACCTGCAAGATTTTGCAATCAAGACCTCGGATGACATTCGCCTAACCAAAGCTTTCACCGCCAATTTTTCCAAAGAGATGCACCAACAGATATATCAGCTGCATCAATTTTTGACACGTCGTTTCTATACTCACAGCAACATAGCCCGTATGGATATGAAATCTCAAAAAATTGTCGAGGACTTGTTTAATGCCTTTATGAATGATTATAAGCTTCTGCCCATGGAACTAAGGCCGCAAATCGACAATTCTTCATCAGAACAAGAAAAAGCAGACTGTATTTGCACATATATTGCTTGCATGACCGATGCTTTTGCCGTCGAAGAGCATCAAAAATTATTTAATATGGCCTATCGTTTTTAGGCTTTGTTAATTGATTATAAAGTTTTTTGTTATATAGATATGACATAAAAAGCATTATTTTTTGCATAAAGGAGAGCTCCGATGCTTGATGATTTTCAAGATGACGATACAAACCAAAAAGGTAGAGAATTCCTAGACGAATTCCGTCAAAGGCTTAATTCTCAACCCTTAGACAGTTTGGAAGAACGCAAGAATGATATTAACCGTTCGCAACACATATTTTTGGGTACGGTTTTAGGCATAGGATTGGCCGGTATTGTCAGTTGGTTTATCTTATCTCCGAATTATTCAAGCGTTGAAGATGCCGAAATTCCGGTTGTAAGGAGGCCGCAAGCAGCCATCAAGGTTCAACCTGCCGACCCTGGCGGAATGGAGATATTAAATCAAGACAAAACCGTCTACGATATTGTTGAAAAGAAACAAGCACAAGACAACAAGGTAGAGAATCTTCTTCCTCCTCCGGAAGAACCCAAGCTTATCTTGGCTGAAGAAAAGATTCCTGATGATATATTGAAAGCAGAGGCGGATTCTAAAGTTATGGCTCAATCGGAGCAAAAAATAGATTCTTCCTATGTTGCCAAAACACAAACCGCAGAAGAACAAATATCCAAACAACCAGAGGTTAAACAAGAGGTCAAAATAGAAATAAAAGAACCGGCTAAAACTGAGGACATAAAAACCCGACCCTCTGTTACCGAGCAAGTTCAACCTAAAGAGCCTGCAAAAAAAGCACAAGCAAATATTGCTCCATCAGGAAGTTGGCAAATTCAACTAATCTCTTCGCCCAACAAATCAGCCATGGATAAGGCTTGGGCCGATTTAAGCAAGAAATATTCAGCTCTCAAAGGCCTTCCCCATGAAGTAGAAGCCGCAGATTTAGGTGCTAAAGGGACATTTTATCGCCTTAAAGCCGGGGCCTTTAAGGAAAGAACTGATGCCGACAAGATATGCAATTCGATAAAATCTGCTGGCGGCTCTTGTTTAGTAAAGAAAAAGTAATGATAATAAAGATAGCGACATCGGCTTTAGCCGTTTTCATTGCCATTATCGCCCATGAAATTGCGCACGGGTTTGTGGCCAAACATTTGGGCGATGATACGGCGCAAAATGCCGGGCGCCTATCGCTAAACCCACTAAAACACATAGACTTATTTGGCACGATTTTACTTCCAATCTTGCTGTTTTTGGCCAAGACCGGGTTTATTTTCGGTTGGGCCAAACCGGTACCAATTGATTATTCCAAGCTTAAGTATTCCAAATTAGGCGTTGTCATGGTTGCCTCGGCCGGTATTTTAATGAATTTTTTGCTGGCATTGATATCAGCCGTATTACTCAAACTTTCTTTACAAATATCATCTCCGACGCTAAGTGGAATCTTGGCCATGTTTTGGTTGCAAATGATATTTTTTAATATAGTATTGGCGGTTTTCAATCTGTTGCCAATTCCGCCGCTTGACGGTTCAAAAATATTGCTTGGTTGGTCAAATAATCCACATATTGAGCGTTTTTTAAACTCTGAGCGTAGCGGTCTGATATTTATAATCATAATAGCATTTGTGGTTCCGGCTTTATTGCAAACTTTTGGCATTCATTTTAATCCGTTTGCAGCCTATCTTCGCCAAACCTCCATTTTGCTTGCCGGATGGTTGATTTAACATTGAGGAGATAAACAGATGACCAAACGTCCTTTAGCCGCCATGTTATCTTGCGAAGGACCATCTCTCACCGATAAGGAGAAAAAGATTTTTTCTTCTTGCAATCCTTTGGGCATAACTTTGTTTGGCCGCAATCTAAAAGATAAAGCACAGATTTTAAAATTAACTAACGAAATAAAAGAAACCATTGGACGAGATGATGTCCTAATTGCCGTTGATCAAGAAGGAGGCCGTGTAAGACGCCTCAAAGAGCCTGAATTTATGTCTTATGCCTCGCAATACGAAATAGGATCTCTCCCACTTGACAAAGCCCAAAAAGCGGCCTCTTTACATGCCGAGCTGATTAGCCGCGACCTCAAAGAAAGCGGTATCAACGTTAACTTTGCACCTGTTTTGGATATCAGCTATCCGCAAACGACCGAAGCCTTAAAAAGCCGGTGTTTTTCCTCTTCTGCGGATACGGTAGCAAATTTAGGACAAACTATGCTAAATTCTTATATAGCAAACGGCATAATTCCTTGCATCAAACATATGCCCGGACACGGACAGGCCATTTCAGATCCCCACTTAGACCTTCCCGTAGTTGATATATCCATAAAACAATTGGAAAGAGAAATATATCCGTTCCAACAATGTGCATTCTCTCCTTTAGGTATGACCGCACATATTTTATTGCCGCAGATTGATAAAGACAATCCGGCGACCCAAAGCCCCAAGATAATTAAAGGCCTAATCCGCCGTGCGATTGGTTTTGACGGCCTTTTGATATCCGATTCCATTGATATGAAAGCCTTAAAAGGAAATACCATCGATAAAGCTCTAAAATCACTAGAGGCCGGCTGCGATAGTATCTGTTATTGCCTAGGAAACATTGATGAATTGGAAGCCCTGGCCCAATACTGTCCCCAGTTATCCGATGAAGCCATGGAACGTCTGGACAAAGCTTGCAAAATTTTGCACAATAATAAACCAAAAGATGCCGATGATAAAACAGCATCGGCTTATACCGCGCTTATGCGTAATGCTTCTTATTATGAGGAACATTATGATGCAACGGAGGTATTAAATAACCTAAAACAAAGGACACGATAATGATTACATGGATTCTAATCGCTTTTGCAATTGCCGTAATTTTCGGCGTTATCAAAATTGACGACCTCAAGATATGGTATGAAAAATCTATTCCCTGGCTAAAAAAACTTTTAGCTGATTTATTATCATGGAGCAAGTCAAAAACCGCAGAAATCAAGGCTTTGGCTGAGCAAAAGAAGATCACCTCCGGCAACAAATCTGCATCTTCCGCCCAAGAAGATGAGAATTCTGCCGACAAAGACGATTCTCAAGCCCCCAAGGCATAAATTACGGCAGACTAAATATTGAATAAATTATTGTGGTATTTTAAATATTTATATGTTATAGTGTAAATATAGGGGTCTAAAGTATATTAGACACTTACTCTTATGGGAGAAACCGCATGAGTATTACATCGGCACGTCGTATAGGCAGCACTGCATCATCCTCATCAAAGGTTGATAAGCGTTCTATTGAGCCTAACAACCACTCACAATTTGTTGAGCACATTGATACCAACAACAATGTCCTGATAAAAAACGAGAACGAAAACGACCGGCAAAACCGACGCCAACAACCGCCCAAGCCTCCGGTAACCGATTTTAATTCGGCCACACCGGATATTTCAACCAGCATTGAAGCCTTGGCTCTGAGCGGAATGTTTGAAAACACTCAAGAAGCGCCGCCCAACAACAGCAAAGTAGGCGTTTATAACACCAATCAGTCAATTATCAAAGATGAAGAGATTGAACGCACCGGGCGCAGCTATCTCAAACACTTTTATGAAAAAAACGAACACATTATTGATGTTGACGAGTTTGTCTGACGTCATTTATGGCTTTATTCACGTCATTTGCTGCATCTTTGGCCATATTTCTTGTTCCATCGTCAACTTGGGTCGCCACCTCGCCTAGGGTGGTTGATGAAGTTATGTTTCCGTCATACACGCCTTTGGCAATTATATACAAAGCAATTATAACCAATACATAAATTACATATTTCAAAAATGTTCCCATAATTTTATTCCTTTGGCTTAAATAATATTGTAGTATAGAGCATATATTCACTGTTTAATAAATTTAAACCACAAAAAAGCCACCAGATTGCAAGCAACGGCGGCTTTTTAAATCCAAGATTTATTGTCTAATCCTCAAGTTTAGGCAAATCTATTTTAATTTTCGGAGCATTTTCATCTTGTGGCACCAAAGCCTGCAAAGTTCCTACAGCTTTTTTGCGTTTCAGTTTATTGACAAACTTCAAAGAACGCTGAGCATCCCACTTTTTCTTGCCTTCCTCGCGTTGGAATATTTGTTGATACACCTCCGATGCCTCGTCAAACATCGACAACTTGGTCAAACAAGAGGCCAGCCCGTCATAAAGTTTGTGGTGATACCTATTACCGATAATCATTTGAGCTTTTTTATAGCATTTCAAAGCATCATTAAATTTCATCATTTTCTGATAAACAAAACCGATTGAAATCCAGGCCTGAATTTCACGACTGTCAATATTAAGTATCTTTGTAAAACATTTAATTGCCGAACTATTATCGCCCATCAATTGATAGGTAACCCCGACCCCGTTCCAAGCCTTGATATTATTTTTATCACTAGCCAAAACCTTTTTGAAAAAAGAGATAGCGCGTTCATATTGTTTAAGTTTTTGCAAAGTAACGGCCACGCTGAGCAACGTCTGAGCATGTTTATTATCAATTTTCATCGCCTCTTCCAAGACGTCCAGGGCTTCCTTGTAAGCAAACATATGTTGCAAAGCAATAGCCTTGCCGTTTAAGGCCTCCAAAGATGTCTTATCTAAAGCCACCGCCTCGTTAAAGCATTGTATAGCGTCTTTATAAAGGCCTCGCATACTCAAAGTAACGCCTTTATTATTCAACACCTCAACTGAATTGGGATTAATCTCCAGCGCCTTATCAAAACACTCCACTGCCTCGGTATATTTACTTAGCTTTTGATAAGCAAAGCCCTTGGAATTAAGCGACTTCCAAGAATCGGGCTGCTCAATAATTGCCGCATCAAATTGCGCAATTGCTTCTTTATACATTCCTTGATCAAGAAGTTCCTGACCTCTTTTATAAGAGGCATTATCATTTGATTTAACCATTGTTCTCTCTTTTCAATTATAAAGTTCAAAATAATTTACAAGCCCCAATTTAACACACATGACATTTTTTGTCAAGATTCCTGCTAGAATATTTTTAAATTACCGACCAAACTTTCATCCGCATTCAAATTAACCAATTTGCAACCAAACCGCGAACAAAAATCCTCTCGTTGTTTGCGCAAATTTGCAAAATATGCGGCATATTCTTTTTTATAGGCTTTGCTTGAGGAATCAAACACCAACTTTTTCCCCTCATACTCTGCCATATATTGCCCCGACACGGGAGCTTTTTCTTCCAAATCATCAAATATGTTAATCAAAAAACTCCGCCCTTTCTTAGCCAAAGCCGCAATATCGGCATCATAGCGCGTTCCCCACGCCATAAATGAACTTATCAAAAATACGTTGGCCTTGCCTTTAATATTTGCTTCCAACAACTTAAGCGAAAGCAGCTTTTCATCATCCGAACTTTTTTTGTTTTGAAGAGCAGCTTTAGATACTTCGGCAATTTTTTTTAATATTGCCGCCAAATAAGAGCGATCATTTTTAGGCTTAAACAGCCAAGACTTTTGCCCGTCAAAAATAATACAGCCGAACCTATCCTTGTTATTTAGAGCCACCCACCCCAACAAAGCAGCAAGCTTTGCCGCGGTAACCGATTTAAGCTCGACATTTGAACCAAAAAGCATTATCTCGGACAAATCAAGCCAAACATAAATTTCATGATCGCGTTCTTCCAAATATATTTTGGTATAGGGTTTTTCTTTGCGTGCGCTGACCCGCCAATCAATATCTCTGACATCATCACCAAAAGCATATTCGCGGATTTCTTCCATCTCGACTCCCCTGCCCTTAAAAGCAGACTTAATGTCGCCAGCCTGCATGGCATAAGACTTAATTTTGCGGTTAGTCTGGACATAGCCTGCAATTTTACGCATATTCATAAGCTCTTCCAAGGTTGCATACAAGCCGTTACCGGTATTTTGAACCAGATTGTTTTTAAATAATTTGGCGGTTATTTTTTTTAACTTTCCCATAATGCTTTACCCCTCAAACCCAAGTTAGGGCAGCGGCACTAATTTCAACAACGAAGAAATAACATCATCAGTTGTCACACCTTCAGCCTGAGCCTCAAAACTCAAGATGATTCTGTGGCGCAACACATCATAAATAACCTTATGTATATCCTCAGGCGATACAAAATCTTTGCCTTTAAGCCATGCATGAACCTTGGCACATCTGTCAAGCGCAATCGTGGCACGCGGACTTGCACCATAAGTCACATAGCCTTTCAAAGCGGCATTATATTTTTCAGGTATTCTTGTTGCCATAATAAGCTGTACCAAATACTCTTCTATTTTTTCGCTCATATGAACTTTCAAAGCCTCAAAGCGCGCTTTCATAATATCATCTATATCAACCTCGGCCGGCATTTTTTCATCTTCACCGCTTATTTCTCCCCTGACCAATTTTAGGATTTTTTTCTCGGTTGCCGCATCCGGGTGATTAATTTTGATATACATCAAAAATCGATCAAGTTGTGCTTCCGGCAAATTATATGTTCCCTCATGCTCAATCGGGTTTTGCGTTGCCATCACCATAAAAAGTTTTGGCAAAGGATATTTTTTGCCGCCGACACTCACCTGCCTTTCGGCCATAGCCTCCAGCAAAGCCGACTGTACCTTAGCCGGAGCGCGGTTAATTTCATCAGCCAACACCAAATTAGCAAATATGGGGCCTTTACGAAATTCAAATTTGCCTTCCGCTGCTATATAAATTTCGCTTCCGGTGATATCCGAGGGCAGCAAATCCGGCGTAAATTGGATACGATTATAATCAGCTTTTATAAGGGAGGACAAAGTTTTTATGGCTTTGGTTTTGGCAAGTCCGGGGGCTCCTTCCACCAAGGCATTGCCGTCAGCAAGCATGGTAATAATGAGCTTATCGACCAAATCTTCTTGTCCCAAGATTTTAGAATTCATAAATTTTTGTAGTCCGACGATTTTTTTGTATGTTTCCGACATTTTAATTTTCCTTTTTTTTGCTAAAAAGTCTAATTTTGTTCTTTTCATCATAATATAAATTATATATATTGCTTAAAGGTTAAAAAAACAAGAAGATTAAACAATGGATAACATTTTTGAATTAGATGAAGAAGATACCGACACTTTGAGCAACAGCGCTCAGCTGATGCCAAGCTACCCTTGGCTTAATATCTTAAACCCCGAGCAACGCCAAGCGGTTGAAACCACCGAAGGCCCGGTTTTGGTATTATCAGGTGCCGGCACCGGCAAAACCAAAGTTTTAACCACACGCTTGGCTTATATTTTAGCCAAACATTTAGCCGCCCCGTGGGAATGTTTGGTTGTAACCTTTACCAACCGAGCCGCCAACGAGATGAAAGAGCGTGTTTTTGATATGATTGGTGATGTTGCCGCAAGCGTTTGGCTTGGCACATTTCATAGTATTTGTGTCAAGATTTTGCGCAATTATGCCGAACTTGTCGGGCTTCACAATAATTTTACCATCTTGGGCGAAGACGATCAAAAACGCCTTATCAAGCAAATATGCGAAAGTAACGGTATTGATACCAAGAAATACCCTCCGCAGTCTGTTTTAGAAAAAATCAGTTTGTGGAAAGACAAAGGACTAACGGTTGATAAAATAGGCTCTGATTTCAAAGAAAATATTTTAACCAAAATCTATCAACTTTATCAAGCAAGGCTTTTAGAGCTCAACTGTGTAGATTTCGGCGACATAATTTTATATACCTTGCAAATTTTACTTACGCACGAAGACGTTTTAAAAAAATACCAAACCCGTTTCAAATACATCATGGTAGACGAGTATCAAGACACCAACGTCAGCCAATATTTGCTGATAAGACTCTTAAGCCAGCATTATCGCAATCTTTGCTGTGTAGGCGATGACGACCAGTCTATTTATTCTTGGCGTGGAGCCGAGGTGGAAAACATCCTTCGGTTTAGCAAAGATTTTCAAGATGCCAAGGTTATAAGACTGGAGCGCAACTACCGTTCGACTGCCCACATATTGGGAGCGGCATCGGCTCTAATTGCCAACAACGCATCTCGTCTTGGCAAAAGCCTAAAAGTAGCCGACAACTCACCTGCCCGCCTGGTTGACAATGCCAAGATTAAAATAATAAGCACCTACAGCGGCGATGACGAGGCCGCCGTAGTTGCCGAGGAAATAGAAAACTCCCATCGCAATGGCTATGCCTATAGCGACATGGCGGTTTTGGTGCGTACGGCAGCCCAAACCAGAGCTTTTGAAGAAAAATTTATTACCGAGGCGATTCCCTATCAGGTTATTGGCGGCCTAAAATTCTATGAACGAGCAGAGATTCGCGATGCCCTAGCCTATTTTAGGGTAATCTTGCAACCAGATGACGATTTGGCCCTGGAGCGTATAATCAACAAACCGTCTCGTGGCATCGGCTCCAAAACGATTGAAAAATTTCAAACCGAAGCTCGAGCCAACCATATTTCAATGTATAAAGCTGTTGAAAATCTTTTAACAACCGAGATCATAAAAGGCAAAACCAAAGCCGCTCTGCAACAACTGATGACCAACTTCGAAGAATGGCGCAAAGCCTGCCAAGCCTTACCGCCGGACGAATTAGCATCTTTGGTTTTGGAAGAAAGCGACTATTTTGATATGCTAAAAAACGACACTTCGGCCGAAGCCCCCGGACGCATTGAAAACTTAAAAGAGCTAATTAACGTCATGAGTGACACCGAGACCTATCCTGATTTAAATGCTTTTATGGAGCATGTCAGCCTGGTAATGGACAACGACGGCAATGTTGATGGCAACAAGGTAAAAATGATTACTCTGCATTCGGCCAAAGGTTTGGAGTTTGATGTTGTATTTTTGCCGGGCTGGGAAGAGAATCTATTTCCGCATCAACGTGCTCTTGATGAAGGAGAAGAAGCCTTGGAAGAAGAGCGTCGCCTGGCTTATGTTGCCATCACCAGAGCCAAGCATCGTCTATTTATATTAATGGCCAACAATCGCAGAGTATATGGTCAATGGCAAAGCAATTTGCCCTCGCGTTTTATTGATGAGTTACCCAAAGAGCATATTGAGCTAATCAATAAATGTTCTTACTTTGGCGACAATCGTTCAAGTTACAAGCCCAATTTTGCCAAAAAATATAACAAATCGTATTATGAAGAAACCACCTACGATGATGATCCGCGTTATAGCTATGTCAAAGAAACGACATCAGAAAATTGCCTTGGCAAAAGAGTATATCACCAAACTTTCGGCTACGGCAAGATTGTAGCACAAAATGGCAATACGGTGCATGTTTGCTTTGATAGTGGAGGAATAAAAAAGCTAATGAGTTCTTATTTGCAAATAGTAGGATAATTTATAAAAATATTTATTGACAAAGCGCAATATACATATTATTAAGGACGAAGATTTTGATGGCGGGTTAGCTCAGTCGGTAGAGCGGAGGAATCATAATCCTTGTGTCGTGGGTTCGAATCCCTCACCCGCTACCATAAAAAAATACACCTCTTCTTGAGGTGTATTTTTTTATCTGTAAGGGGCGGATTTGAACCCACGAGGAAGTGGGTTTGACTACAAGCGAGAGGCGGACTTTGAGGACGCCGGTGAGCTTTTTATAAAAAGCGAACGAGCGCAGTGAACGAAGCGAACACTTTAGTGCTTCGCGAAGTAATCCCTCACCCTTTTGCCTTAAAAAAATACACCTCTTCTTGAGGTGTATTTTTTTATAGAACCCCCAGTAAACTGGGGGATATCTATTAAAAATCTTCCTTGTTTTGCAAACTGTCATAACGTTTGTGAATACACTGCAACGCGGTCATATGCACGCCTTTGGTAATTGAGTAATAAACAAATCTTCCGCTTTTGCGGCAAACAACAAAACCATCATCACGCAAACGTTTAAGATATTGCGAAACCTTCAATTGCTCAATACCGACACCGGAGATAATATCCGACACATTGCTCTCACCTTGAAGGAGCAAAAATTCCAAAATTTTCATCTTGTCAAAATTGGCAAACAACTTTATCTGATTGGCCACCATAGTGGTATAATCTTTGGGCAAAATCGCCTTATATCCGTCCATCAAAAAATAAAAATTCTCGGTCATATACCCAAAAACTTTTCTGATACAAATAAAAATACTTGCCGGATATTCCTCATAAATGTCATAATAAATAAACAACCCCTTCCGTTTGGTTTTGACCAAATTTGCCACGCGCAATTTCTTCAAATTCTGTGAGATAATAACCTGCTCTTCACCCAATGCCTTAGTAATTTCCGAAACCGACGATGAACCGTTAACATCCAAAAACTCCAAAATCCGAAGCCTCAAGGGATGGGCAATATAGCCTATCCCTTTAACGGCTTTTTTCATAATATCTTCCGGAAGCTGTTTCGTCATCAAGCGCTCCTTATTTAAGATACGGCCGCACATATTCGTCAAACCGCGGCTCGTATTCCGCACTCCAGCCCATCAGATAGTTGTCGCCGAAAACCATCAACGGCGTGCCGACACTGTCGCCCATCTCAAAATCTTTTGCCGCCTGAGCCAACATCCGCAACCCCTCCGGATTACCGACATTAACCATCGCCATTTCCAAATTCGGATATTTGGCATTAATATATTCCAGCGCGTGATGACAATGCGGGCAGGTGTTTGAAAAGAAAAAATAAACTTTATCATCCGCCAAACCATTTTCCGTTTTGCCGCAGGCTGCCAAAAGCAAAACCACCGTTAAAGCTGATAAAAACCGCCGCATTTTATTCCTCCGCAAACTCGTACAATTCCGAAACGTCACCCAAATCGGCCGCCGTATTGCCGGAAATCGGACAATAGTAAAAATACGCGCTGCAAAGCGCCAAAGCCGCCACCGGCAACACCACTTTTTCAAACGGAAAATGCGCGTGCCCGCCGTTTTTGGCTTTCATCCATTGATAAAATTTGGATACATAGATAAAGACCAACGCCCCGAGAATGGTGCTGAACAACAGCGGATCAAGATAAAAGATACCGATAACCCGCGGCTGATACGGAATCTCGACATACATGCCGCCGATAACCCCGACGGATACAGCCATCAAAATAAAATCTCGACCGGCAAAATGCCAGTTTTTCTTATCAAACCACAAAATCAGCCAATAGCCCATCAAGGCCAAAAAAGCACCGGCCCACACCCCGACCACGGCATCGTCAAAACCGTATTGGCGCGCAACCTCCAGCGATGCCCCGACCGCGACCGTGCACACCGCACACGCCGGATTAGCCATGGCTTTACCGGCGCTTGCCAAAACAAAAACCGGAGCAGCAAACAATTTCAACAACTTATGCATTATCTTTATTCCTTTTATTCAATACAACAATCAACCGCCTTACGGACAAAAGCTTTCATTTTAGCCAGAGCGCCGCCCTGTTTGGGGGCTTCGGCAACTTTTTCTTTAATTTTCGGCGCTTCGACTTTTTCCAGCTGCGCCGATATTTTCTTAATGTCTTCCATATTGTCCTCAACCCACTTAACGTCTTCAACATCAAGCATCTTCATATTCAAGCCCCAAAACAGACAATACAAATCATAAGCCTGATTAAACAGCCTGTAGGCTTCGTCCTTATGCCCCAAAGACTGTTGCTTGGTTCCGACCTCCATCAGGCGCATTGATGAGGCCAACAAATGTTTGGATATACACCACACCTCGCCCTCATACGCCGGAATAACGCGCTGCATCAGATTCTTACGCAACTCACGAATATCCTGAATCAGATCATAAAACGAGGTTTTGCCGGTTTTGGCGCCGGAAAACACCAAATGCTCCTCAATTGAAATCAAGTTCATAATGGCAATTGTCAAATCCTGATCTGATGACAAATCTTTCGGATTAACTTTTTTGGTTGCGTCGATTCTCTCAACAAACTCTTTGACATCACGCGCTTTTTTCATTTTGATTCTCCTAAAACATATCAAAAACTATATATAGTTATAATACTATATACTAAAATTGTCAAGTATTTGTGAACATGTTTTCTACAACCGAGGCCGGAAGCAAGAGACATTAAAAGCAACCCGCCGGCAGCTTTATTGTAAAAATCAGTCTGATTTTCTGAAAATTATTGCATTCTTTGAAAAAAGCATCTACTATGCAGGCAAAATAATATATTTGTGTCATCTTAATTTTTGTGTCTTATGAAAAAGCAAAACAAGGCTAATTGGGTGTATGAAATTTTTGCCCCTTTGACAGTTCTTGCGACATTGGTAGGTCTGTGGTTTATAGGACTATTAGTGTATGCCACTCATGTTCCTCCGGAGGTTTCTGAATGGAAAGAGGTAACAGTCGTTTCACGCACCGAATTGACTGTTCCCTGTGGATTTGCTTCTGAAACAGAGGTTACATTACTCTTCTCTGATGGAACTACCTGGAAAGGTTACCCATCTTCTGCCAAACCGAATGAATGTCATCTTCTCTATGCGCAAGAAGGTGATGTCGAGTGTTATAGATATCACTCACATTATTTCAGCGGTAAACAGTGGCGGTAATAATCCAGATGTAAAAAGGAAGTCTTTTGAGGACTTCCTTTTTTTCAATTGGCGATCTCGAGAGAAGCGCTAAGCAAAAACAACCGCTGCTCCGGTTGTTTTTGTCTGCAAGCTCTTTGGAACATCTTATTGAGCCGGATAAAATGCCTTTTATGCCGGCGAAATTAGATGCCTAAGAACGAACCCTAGGTTCGACCTCAAGAGGCGCTAACGGAAAATGCCCCTTTTCTGGGGCATTTTTCAATTGGCGATCTCGAGAGGATGACTTCGCTATCGCTTCGTTCACTGCGGCAATCGGCTAAAGCCGACCGGCATACTCCCGTCTGCCTTTGCCTTGTAGTCAAACCTCTTTTCTCAGAGGTTCAAATCCTCAGAGCCTGCACAATTATCAAAAAAAACACCGCAATCAGCGGTGTTTCTTGATAATTGGCGATCTCGAGAGGATTCGAACCTCTGACCCACAGCTTAGAAGGCTGTTGCTCTATCCAGCTGAGCTACGAGACCATATCTTGAGCGCGATGAAAACATATTTTCCAATTAAAGTCAAGCAATGTTTTATAATTTAGCTTATTATATTAAGAAATTTATTAATGATTTTAACCTAAAATTAAAACATAAAATCTATACTTACACATAGTATAAAAATCTAACCACAGGATGAAAAAAAATGGAAAAATCTACATGGATTGGTTTTATTGGCGGCATTCTGGCCGTCGGTACAGGTATGGCACTTAAAGGCGCTGATCCGCATACTCTAATTAACCCGGCAGCCTTTTTAATTATTTTTGCTGGTACGGCAGCGGCAATTCTCAACGCCTTTCCGATGAAAGAACTAAAAAAATTTCCCAAGCTTTTAAAAATTATTTTCATGGGACAAAAATTTACCCCCAAACAAGAAATATTGGAACTTTTTGTATCCGTTGCCAAATCAGCCAAACAAGAAGGCGTCATGGCCATTGAAAAGCGCGCCAACGAAGTATCCGATCCCTTTATTCGTTCCACTATGACCATGGTAGCAGACGGCTTCAATGCTGAGTTTATCTATAATGTAGTCGATGCTGAGATTAAACAAATGGAAGCACGTCATCGTGCCGGGGCGCAAATTTTTGCCCAATGCGGTATGTATGCCCCCACTCTTGGTGTGTTAGGCGCGGTTATCGGACTTATTGCCGCATTAGGAAATTTAAGTGATATTAACCAACTAGGACATTCTATTGCCGCAGCATTCGTTGCCACGTTATTGGGTATTTTTACCGGTTATGTTTGTTGGCATCCGTTTGCAAATAAATTAAGAGAAATTAACGCCGAAGAGGTAGAAATAAAACGCATGGTACTGGAAGGAGCTTTGGCATTGCAAGAAGGAGCATCATCGATTGCTATTGAATCAAGACTTCAAGCCTATATTCCGTTAGCCGAGCGCAAATCTATGCGTGATAGCATCTAATTTAAGGAAAAAAATTATGGTAAAAAAGAAACCATCCCCTCCACCGCACGAAGAACATCCTGATGAAACCTGGCTTATTCCGTACTCGGATTTGCTAACGCTTCTTTTAGCATTGTTTATTGTTTTGTTTGCTTCATCAAATTTGGATAAAAACAAAGCAGCACAAATTCAATATGCCTTAGCGGCAGCTTTTGGCAACGGCGGAATAGAAGAAAACTCTGGCACAATAACCAGCTTTATAAACGACGCCAAAGACCTAAATCTTGAAGATGAGGGGGTTATCATATCATCTGATGCCAACGGAGCCACACTAGAGATGACTTCAATCAATCTTTTTGACAAAGGATCCGTAATCTTAAAACCCGAAGCGATTCCCATTATCAAAAAGATATCTTTGTTGCTCAATTCCAACAAATACAAAAAATACCGTATTTCGGTTGAAGGACATACCGATGACACCAACGAATCTGATACTCTTCCCTCCAATTGGGAATTATCAGGAGCCAGAGCTGGCGCGGTAGTTCGTTCCATGATAAGTAACAACATGGATATCAACCGTTTCAAAGCAGTTGGTTTAGCAGAAATATCTCCGGCCTATCCCAATAAAAATCCTTACGGAGAACCTATACCTGAAAATCGAATCAAAAACCGTAGAGTTATAGTTAGAATTGAATTTTAATTAAGGACGAAAGAGATGAAATCGGCAATTTGTTTGCATAATGCAACCGTCTTAACCGGATTTTCGGTAATGCATAACTGCGCAGTTTACATCAAAAATGATAAGATAGCAGACGTCTACAATGAAGAAAGATTCCGTCACAAGGTATTTTCTCCCAAAGTAAAGATTATTGACGTCAACGGCGCCTATGTTATGCCCGGTTTCATCGACACTCATATTCACGGCATCGGCGGCAGAGGAGCTGACGAAGCGGACCCAAAAGCAATTTTGCACATGTCAGAGATTTTGCCGCAATATGGGGTTACCTCATTTATTCCGACTTGCTGCACAGCCAAAGAAGACTTGCTTATCAAAAAAATCAAAGCCATAAACAAGACCAAAGGCAAAGAAAAAGGCGCCCACATATTAGGCATTCACTTAGAAGGACCTTTTTTATCACCCGAACGCATCGGCGCCCAGTCATCAGACGGAATTTATTCGGTTGATTTAGATTTAATGCACCGGCTTTACAAAGCCTGCGACGGCAATCTCATAAACATGACAGTAGCGCCCGAGCTCAAAGGCATGAGGGAATTGGCGCTCTATTGCGTTGAAAAAGGCATTGTTTTGCAATCAGGACATACCAATGCCACTTATGACCAAATGTTGGAGGCAATTCAAGCCGGAATTATGCATGTAACCCATCTTTTCAACGCCATGCGGCCATTGCATCATCGCGAACCGGGTGTTGTTGGCGCGGTTTTGATTCATCCGGAACTTTCGTGTGAAATCATAGGCGACGGGGTTCATGTTCACCCCAATTTGGTAGATTTATTGTTAAAAACCAAGCCCATAAGCCAAATTGTATTAATAACCGATGCCCTATATCCGGCCAAGACCGACCTTTCCAAAACACCTGATTTATACCTTGACAAATGCTTTTATCGCAAAGACACCCATGTTATTAACGGCTCAGCCATCTCAATGTTGGACGGCTTCAGAAACCTTGTCTCATGGGGTGTATCTATCGACAAAGCGGTTAGAATGTCATCAACCAATCCGGCGCAAATCATGAAACAAAAAAATAAAGGACTTTTAGTTCCCGGATATGATGCCGATGTTATTGTTCTGGACAAAGACCTCAATTTAATTTATACCATAATCAACGGACAATTTGTTAAAGGAAACAATCAATGAGAGTAATTATAAAAAATAATGCAGCCGACTGCTCATCTTGGGTTGCCGGCTATATTTGCTATCGTATCAAAACAGCTAAACCCACGGCCAAAAAACCTTTTGTCTTAGGACTTCCAACCGGCTCTACTCCGCTTGGAGTATATAAGGAACTGATTAAACTTTATCAAAATAAAAAAATATCTTTTGAGCATATTGTAACTTTCAACATGGACGAATACATCGGCCTTTCGCCTGAAGACAAAAACAGTTATCATCATTTTATGTACGAGAACTTTTTCAATTACATCAACATTAACAAGAAAAACATTCACATTCTAAACGGTCAAACCAAAGACTATGCCCAAGAATGTGACAATTATGAAAAAGCCATCAAAGCTTACGGCGGCATAGATTTGATGTTAGGCGGGGTTGGTAGCGACGGGCATATTGCCTTTAACGAGCCTTTTTCATCGTTAAGCTCTCGTACACGTATCAAAACTCTGGCCCCCTCAACCATCAAAGACAATTCGCGCTTTTTTGATAATGATGTTACCAAAGTTCCGACCCAAGCGCTAACCATGGGAGTTGGAACCATCATGGATTCCAAGGAGGTTATAATCATGGCCACCGGCGAAAACAAGGCCGAGGCCATTCACCAAGCAATTGAGGGATCCATAAATCACGTGTGGACCATAACGGCATTACAACAGCACCGCTACGGCATTATTGTCTGCGATGAAGCCGCAGTAAAAAAATTATCACCTTCAACGATTGAATATTTCAAAAGCATCGAAGAAAGATTAAAATAAAAACTAAAAACAGCCGCCTTAACAAAGCGGCTGTTTAATCTAACCCAAGCCTCAATTAAGCATCACGCAACACGGCATTGCATTTTGCTTTTTCGGCCTGCTCCACTTTCATCATCAAGGTTTCGATATCCTGATCGCTGAATGTGGCCTCCCTAGGCTGGAACCTCAAAGTCAAAGCGATTGATTTCTTATCTTCGGGCAAATTTTCGCCTTCGTACACATCAAATACTCTGACCTCAGCAATATAATTTCTGTCGGCATTTTTAGCCGCCGCAATTACATCATCGGCTTTTATCTTTCTGTCCACAATAAAGGCCATATCTTTATCCACCGGTTGTAACAAAGACAGCTCAAGTTTCTTCTTTGCCTTGTCTTTTGAGTTGCGCGGCAGCGGAATGTTGTCAACCAGCACTTCAAAAGCACAAACTCTCTGCTTGATACCAAATTTTTTCAAGATTGCCGGATGAATTTCGCCAAAATAAGCAATAACATTTGCACCCAAACGCAACACCCCGCTTCTGCCCGGATGATAATATTCCGGTGCGTCGGTCGAGATTTTGGCACTCTCTGCCGGGCCATTAGCTGCGGCAATCACCGCCATCGCATCAGCCTTAACATCAAACACGTCAAAAGCTCTCTCTTCTTTAAGCCAGTGTTTTTTATTGATATACCCGCTTCTGATACCTGCCGCCACCAATCTTTGCTCACCTGGTTTGCGCCCAAAAAACTCTGGTCCGCACTCAAACAAACAAACATCTTGATAACCTCTGGCAATATTGCTCTTTAGCCCCTGCAACAGATTAATCAACACCGACGGACGCATCTCATCCATCTCTGCCGTAATCGGATTACACAGCAAAACCGGCTCTTTTCCTTTGCGAAAATCTTTCGCCAATTTAGAATCGGTAAAACTCCAGGTAACCGTCTCAAGCATTCCTCTTGCCGCCAGCTCGTGCCTGATTGTTACTACACGGCGCTGCTCCGGTTTCAAGGTCTGCTCCGGAAAATAAGCTTTGGGCATCGATTCGGCCGGAACATTGTCCAACCCGATCATTCTGACAACCTCTTCCACCAAATCATGCTCGCCTTCTATATCGCCGCGCCATGTAGGTGTTATCGCCCAAATTTTATCTCCTTCCTCTTTGGTTTCAAATCCGAGCCTTTGCAAAATTTCCACAATTTTGGCCACCGAAACCTCAATTCCGATAAAGTTTTTAAGCCTTTCGGGGCGAATATAAGTTGTTACCGGCTTATAGTTTTCCGCTCCGGCAATTTCAATCTCCGAGGCCTCGCCGCCGCAAATCTGCAAAATCAAATTTGTAGCATAGTCTGATCCCAAAACATTGGAGTTCGGATCAACCCAGCGTTCATAGCGATAGCGAGAATCCGAATCAATCTGAAATTTGCGCCCGGTTCTTGCAATACAAACCGGATTAAACAACGCACTCTCCAAAAAGACATTAACCGTATCAGCCGAGCATCCTTTTGAGTTACCGCCCATAACGCCGCCCAAGCATTGGATTCCCTCATCATCACAAATCCCAAGCGATTGGTTGTCCAAAAGATATTTTTTCTCCTCCAACGAGACAAACTCCTCGCCGTCTTTGGCCATCCGCACACAAATATCACCCTTTAGCTTGTCAGCATCAAATACATGCAACGGACGCGCCATATCATAGTTGATATAGTTGGTAACATCAACCAAAGGCGATATCGAGCGCAACCCGATGGCGGTCAATCTGTCTTTCATCCATTTCGGAGTTTCGGCCTTGTTATTAACCCCTCTGATGTAGCGCCCCGTATATACCGGACAAGCCCCAAAATCTTCAACCTTTACTTTAATTGGTGAGGCAAAGCTGCTGTTTGGCTTGGGAATATTCAAAGGCTTCAGTTTGCCCAATCCTGCTGCCGCCAAATCCCTGGCCACCCCTCTGACACCCAAACACTCTGCTCTGTTTGGCGTGATTGATATGTCAAACACCGGATCGGCCTTGTAAACTTCTGCCAAAGTTAACCCAACAGGTGATGTTGCCGGTAGCTCAATAATGCCTTGATGATCAGAACCAACCCCAATCTCATCTTCGGCACACATCATACCGCAGCTTTCCACCCCGCGTATCTTGCCGGCCTTTATTTTTTCGCCAAACAGCGGAATATAAGCCCCCACATGAGCCAATATACCGATCATCCCTTTTTTAACATTGGGCGCACCGCACACAATCTGCAAAATCTGATTGCCGTCGTTTACTTTCAACACATGCAAATGATCGGAATCCGGATGATCTTCAACCTCTTCCACTTTGGCAGTAACAAAACCTTCCATATTGTCAAACGGATTGATAACTTCCTCAACTTCCAAACCTATTTGGGTCAAAGTCTCGGCAATTTTTTCCACACTTGCATCTGTATCCAAATGTTCTTTTAACCAAGATAACGTAAATTTCATCTCACTTCTCCCTATCTTGTCAATCCGCCTGTATTACTCAATCCGCCTGTCATCGATGACAAATCAAGCGGCATAAAGCCATAGTGTTTAAGCCACCTTACATCCGATTCAAAAAATGTACGCAAATCAGGAATCCCGTATTTCAACATGGCCAAACGATCAAGCCCCATACCAAAAGCAAATCCCTGATACTCGTCAGGATTAATACCACAGGCTTTCAACACATTCGGATGCACCATACCGCAACCCAAAATCTCCAACCAGTCATTGCCGGCCCCGATTTTAAGCTCGGTCTTAGATTTTTTGCAGCCGATATCCATCTCGGCCGACGGCTCGGTAAACGGAAAATACGACGGACGATAGCGCACCGGCAGCTCATCCAGCTCAAAAAATGCCTTCACAAAGTCATACAAACAACCTTTCAAATTGGCAAAGGTAGTAACCTTGTCAACCACCAACCCCTCCACCTGGTGGAACATCGGTGTATGGGTTGCATCATAGTCCGAGCGATAAGTTCTCCCCGGCGCAATAATCCTGATTGGCGGCTGCTTTTTCTCCATGGTTCTGATTTGCACGGCCGAGGTCTGGGTGCGTACCACATAGCTGTCATCAAAATTATCACTTTCCGGATTAGGAATATAAAAAGTATCTTGCATTTGCCTTGCCGGATGGTTGGCCGGAGTGTTAAGGGCATTAAAATTATGGAACTGGTCTTCAATATCCGGCCCATCGGCAATTTCAAACCCCATTTCGCCGAATATAGCCACCACTTCCTCATAAATTTTCGAAACCGGATGCACTCTGCCCAAATTTTCATCCCGTATCGGCAAGGTAACATCAATAATTTCTTTTTTCAGTTTTTCATCCAATTCTCTTTTTGCCAACTCTTCTTTTCTGTTGTCAAGCGCTTGCTCAATTTCGCCTTTAACCAAATTAAGCTTTTGTCCCACAACCTTTTTTTCATCCACGCTCAACAAAGCCAAGCCTTTCATCTGCTCGGTAATGGCGCCTTTTTTGCCCAAAACCGCAACTTTGATATCCTCAAGCATCTTAACATCTGCCGCCTTGGCAATGTCCTCAAGCGTTTTTGCTTTCAAATCTTCGATATTTTCCATTGTTCCACCATTTTTTAACATTTAAAACGAAAAAGAGTCTCACTTGTTTTCACAAGCCGACTCTTTTTACATTTTTTTTTTTTTTTTTTAATTATTTGCTCAAAGAAGCCTTAACCTGATCAACAAGTTTGGTAAAAGTTTCGGGCTCTTTAACAGCGATATCAGCCAACACTTTACGATCAAGCTCAATACCAGCTTTGGCGAGCCCGTTCATAAATCGTGAATAGGTCAAATCGTGCAATCTTGCAGCAGCATTAATACGCTGAATCCACAAGCTGCGGAAATTTCTCTTTTTTGCACGTCTGTCGCGATAAGCATATTGCAAAGCCTTTTCAACTTTTTCAACGGCAACGCGAAAGACATTATTATTGCGGCCACGATAACCCTTAGCCATCGACAGCACTTTTTTGTGACGGGCATGAGCCGTAACACCTCTTTTTACGCGAGACATCTTCTATCAACTCCTACAAATAAGGTAAAAACTGTTTAATGATCTGAACATCAGAAGCGGCCACCAAAGTAGTACCGCGAGCCTGTCTTTTCATTTTTTGGGTTTTGCAGAAGAGGCAGTGTCTCTTGTAAGCAAAATTTCTTTTCAATTTACCGGTGCCGGTAACGCCGAAGCGTTTTTTCACCGCACTTTTAGTTTTTAATTTTGGCATTTTAATCCCTTTCTTAAAATATGGATTGTTAAGAGTCGACAGGCATACCAAAGCCCGCCCACTCGATTCAAGCGTGATATGTACACCATATTCTCCGCAAAATCAAGCATTTTTTTCTTTTTCTTGCCAATTTAAACAAACTATGCTAAATCTGGCCGCAAACCGAAATTATTAACAAATTAAAATAATGACTTATGAGTGAGGAACAATCTTCAAACTCCGGATGCGGCATTATCTTATTTTTGTTTTTGCTACTGTTTAATATCATTGTCCTTGTTGCTTTAGTTGACAAGCTAAGCAAAATTGCTAATGAGCACAACGACAAACTCCAACAGCTGATTGAGCTTCAACAACAGATGTTGGATTTGCAAAAACAACAATCTGCACAATCCGACACTCTATTGTTAGATTAAAACCCAAACAACCGTTCTCCGGCCCCGGACAACGGTTGTTTGTTTTCTTAGTTGCCTTACAGAAAACCCCGAGTTTACTCGGGGCTGAATGCCAAGGTGTTGGAACAACACCGCTCCACGCCAACGAGCGTGGTCAAACCGTAAGGTTTGTAGCTGTTATAGAACCCCCAGTTT
>CALXUO010000054.1 GCA_944391695.1 uncultured Alphaproteobacteria bacterium | reverse complement strand
CGGCATATGAAGGTGATGTCTCGGATCTGAAACCGATTTCTCCTGTTCCGGCAACGATGGCAAATGAGGTTGACGTGGCTGATGCCGTAACGATTGCCGAAGGGACGGAACTTTATATTTTGGACGGTCAAACCATAGCCAAAGGTGATGATAACAATTGGTACAATATCTCAAGCAAGGCACAAGTTGCAACCGGAGCAGGAGTTCCTGCCGGTGCTACGGTTAAGCAAACCGGCGGCAGCTATGCTGATTCGCTTGACAACGCCATCACCGAGATAGCCAATGCAACGGATTACTTGCGTTCATATGCCACTGAGTTAGGTAACAACTATTCGATTATCGAGACCCGTCAAAACTTCACCGAGGCCTTGATTGATGTATTAGAGACCGGATCGGATAACCTTGTCTTGGCGGACATGAACGAAGAATCAGCCAACTATCTGGCATTGCAGACTCGTCAGCAATTGGCAATTAATTCGTTGTCATTGGCTTCGCAGTCAGCTCAGTCTATCTTGAGCTTGTTCTAAAAAAAGCCAAATACAAGATAAAAGAAGGGAGTGTTACAGACACTCCCTTCTTTATAGGCACCTTGCAAGGTATTATAATACCAACAAGAGGCTAAAAAATTAACTAAAATTTCATACTTTTTTCCGAGTCGTTTCCAGTTTTTGATAAAAAATGTTTCACATAAAAATTCTTAATATTCAGTTAATTATATTAAAAAACAAACAAAAAAACATGTTTCACCGTTGTTTAGACTTGCAAAATATGATATACTAAATCTGTAGTGTTAATAGAAGCACACAAGTACTGTGACAACTTTATTATATTGGGAGAAAAGCCATGTCTACTATTACATTAACCGCAAGTATGCGTTCTAACCTTGCCTCATTAAAAGCAATTCAAAGTCAAATGGATATCACGCAAGAGCGACTTTCGACAGGAAAGAAAGTCAACTCGGCCATTGATAATGCCTCAAGCTTTTATCAAGCCCGAGCTTTAACCAACCGCGCCGGCGACTTGGATGCGTTGCTAGATAGCATGGGACAAGGAATTCAAACGATTGAAGCCGCCAACGAAGGTATAGAGGCCATCACCTCCTTTGTTGAGCAAATGAAATCAGTAGCCGAATCAGCCTATGCGCTGGATCCTGATGCCAATGGATACGACACGGATTTAGCGGCCTATGCGGCTCAGTTTGATGCCATCAAAGAAGAGATAACCAATTTGGTTGCCGATGCCTCGTATCAAGGTATTAACTTGTTAAAAGGCGGTAAGTTAACGGTAACCTTTAATGAAACACGTTCTAACAAATTTGAAATACAAGGTAAAGATGTTGTTACCGGTATGAACATAGCTGATGCCACAGGCACTTGGGACGATGCCGACACGGTAGATGCATCAATTACCGAAATTGCAGAAGCCATGGATTACCTGCGTTCATATGCAACCGAGCTTGGTAACAACTACTCAATCATTGAGACTCGTCAAAACTTCACCGAGGCCTTGATTGATGTGTTAGAGACCGGATCTGACAACTTGGTATTGGCCGACATGAACGAAGAGTCAGCCAACTATCTGGCATTGCAGACACGTCAGCAGTTGGCAATTAACTCGTTGTCATTGGCTTCGCAGTCAGCTCAGTCTATCTTGAGCTTGTTCTAAAAAAATATAATGATGAAGGTGCGGAAAATTTAAGTTTTCCGCCCCTTCATCCAATAAAAGACAATGGTATTAAGGAATAATTAACTAATTTATTGTAAATTAGTATCATGTATTGTCATATAGGCTAAAAGGCAATATAAATTTAATACCATATCTTGTACAAACACAAGAAATGTGAAATTTAGATAGGGAGAAAGAAAATGGCTCAAACAATAACATTAACAGCGAGTATGCGTTCTAATCTATCATCGCTAAAATCTATTCAATCACAAATGGACACCACACAGGAAAGACTTTCAACAGGAAAGAAAGTAAATTCTGCAATTGATAATGCATCAAGCTATTATCAAGCCCGTGCCTTAACCAATCGCGCCAGCGACTTGGATGCGTTGCTTGATAGTATGGGGCAAGGTATTCAAACGATTGAAGCAGCCAACGAGGGTATTGAAGCAGTAACCTCATATGTAGAGCAGCTAAAATCGGTAGCCGAGTCGGCTTATGCTCTTGATCCATCTACCGATAGCTATGAAGAGCAAATGAAAAGCTACATAGAGCAGTTCAAGACCATTCAAGACGAGATTACCAATTTGGTAAACGATGCCTCTTACCAAGGTATCAACTTGTTGAAAGGCGGCAAATTGACGGTAACTTTCAATGAAACCCGTTCAAATAAATTTGTAGTTCAGGGTGAGAACATCATTGATGGTATGAACATCAGCGGTTCAGATACTTGGGTACCAGTTGATACCGGTGCAACCAAAACCGTAAATAAGGTAACTGATGCTGAGATAGACCTAGGTGGTACTGGCGGTAAGATTGCTGCCGGAGCTCAGATCTACGTGTTGGATACAGATGGAGCTGGCACCACGGTTGAGGTTATTAAAGGCAACGATAGCAAGTGGTATGAAGTTACAGGAGGACATGGTCAACAGACTCCTCATGCTGGAACCGAGCCGGTAATTGCTACCGAGGATGTGGCAGTAGAAAGCTATGCTGATTCGCTTGACAACGCCATCACCGAGATAGCAGCCGCAACGGATTATCTTCGTTCATATGCAACCGAGCTTGGTAACAACTACTCAATCATTGAGACTCGTCAAAACTTCACCGAGGCCTTGATTGATGTGTTAGAGACCGGATCTGACAACTTGGTATTGGCCGACATGAATGAGGAATCAGCCAACTATCTGGCATTACAAACACGTCAGCAGTTGGCTATTAACTCGTTGTCATTGGCTTCGCAGTCGGCTCAGTCTATCTTGAGCTTGTTCTAAAAAAAGCCAAATACAAGATAAAAGAAGGGAGTGTTTGTTACACTCCCTTTTTTTATTTAAAAATTAACTTTATTATTTTAGTATCAAATGCATAATTGTTTATTTTCTACGGAGTAAATCAATGTACAAATCATGGATAATGTCTTTATTGGTTACATCTTTATTATATTCATCCCAAGCATTTTCCAATGAAGAAGCGGTTGTTTCCTTATTTGAAGGTAGTCCTGAGCTAGCCAATAATACATCTAATAAATCAGCAGATGAAAACGGACTTTTTTCTTTTTTGGGGCTAAAAATACCGGATACTCTTTCCAAACAATCAGATACAAAAGATATTCCAGACACGATTGAAGAAACCATAAAGCAGGCTGATTTGGGCAATTTACAAGCTCAGTTATTGCTTGGGTATTCATATTTGTATGGCGAAAACGGACTTGAAGCAGATTATGACAAAGCTTTTGAGTACTATAGCAAAGCAGCTTTACAAAACGATGCTACCGGGCTTAATAACCTTGGCAGTCTCTATTATGGGGGCTTGGGGGTTAAACGTAATTCGGCCAAGGCGGCGTTTTTATTTAATAAAGCGGCAGAACTAGGCAATGCCGACGCGGCAGTAAACCTAGGTTTTATATTAATAAGCGGCAACGGCGCCAAACAAGACAAAGCCAAAGCGCTGGATTATTTTGAAAAAGCATCATCGGCGGGCAACGCAATAGCTCAGTTTATGACCGGCTATGCTTATTATACCGGAAACCTTCGCCCGCATGATTATAACAAAGCAGCTCCGCTAATAAAATCAGCTGCCGACGCCGGAATAGATGAGGCTCAGCTTGTCTTGGCCGATATTTATATTAATGGATTGGGCTTTCCGCAGAACTATAATAATGCGGTTAAATATCTTCGTCTTGCAGCTTCTCAGGGAAATACTCAAGCCATGATGACTTTGGCCGATATCTTATATGCCGGAGATAAATACAATCGCGACATAGAGTTTGCCCATGTTTTGTATAACCTAGCCGCCGTGCGAGGTGTTGCCGAAGCCCCAGCCAAAAGACAAATAGTAGAATCCAAGATGAAAATCAATGACATCTTGCAAGCTCAATTACGCGCCGAAAATTTTAAAGAGCAAATAACCCCTATGACCTCATATATTCGCCAAACTTTTGGCAACAACATTGCCTCTTTTATCAAGTAAGCGGGTTATTTTTGCTTGTTAAGCATATTTTCCAGCCAGTGAATATTATAAATTCCGTCGATATAGTCAGTTTGAGAAATAATTTTTTGATGCAATGGAATTGTGGTCTTAACTCCATCAATCACAAACTCTTCCAAAGCGCGATGCAATCTCATCAAAGCGCCATTGCGGGTTTTGGCACTGACAATAAGTTTTGCAATCATGCTGTCATAAAACGGCGGGATTTTATAGCCTGAGTAAACTTCGGAATCAACTCTTATTCCCAGTCCTCCAGGGGCGTGCCATTCGGTAATCTTACCGGGATTAGGAGCAAAAGTTTCCGGATCTTCGGCATTAATACGGCATTCAATGGCATGACCCTGGAAAGTAATATCTCTTTGCTCGTATCCCAGTTTGGCACCGGCGGCAATGCGTAATTGTTCTCTGACAATATCAATTCCAGTCAAAGCCTCGGTAATAGGATGCTCAACCTGCAATCTGGTGTTCATTTCCAAGAAATAGAATTTTCCGTCTTCAAACAGAAATTCCAAGGTTCCGGCACTTGAGTAACCTATTTTTTCCATGGCTTTACGAGCAATTTCACCTATTTCCTCTCGTTGTTGCTTGTTAAGCGCCGGCGACGGCGTTTCTTCAATAACTTTTTGATTTTTACGTTGAATTGAGCAGTCTCTTTCGCCCAAATGAACAACATTGCCAAAAGTATCAGCCAGAACCTGGATTTCGATATGGCGAGGTTTTTGCAAATATTTTTCCATATAAACTTCATCGCTGGTAAACGAAGCCTTGGCCTCGGCACGAGCCATGGTATAAGCGGTTTCGATTTCCTCTTCGCCAAACGCCACTTTCATACCTTTTCCGCCGCCGCCAGCTTTGGCTTTGATAATAATAGGATAACCGATTTCTTTGGCCCATTTTTTTGCGGTTTCCACATCGGGCAAAGCCGGAGAACCGGGAATAACCGGCAGACCGGAAGCAATAGCAGCTTCTCTGGCTTTGAGCTTATCACCCATCATTCTTATTTGTTCAGCTTTAGGGCCGATAAAAGTAATGCCATGCTCTTCAACCATTTCGGCAAAGTCGGCATTTTCAGACAAAAAGCCATATCCTGGATGAATAGCATCAGCGCCGGTAATTATTGCAGCAGAAATGATAGCTGATTTATTAAGATAAGATTCGCTTGAACGGGCCGGTCCTATACAAACAGCCTCATCGGCAAGTCTGACGTGCATAGCATTGGCATCAGCTTCAGAATGCACGGCTACGGTTTTTATACCCATTTCGCGGCAGGCGCGATGAATCCTCAAAGCAACTTCGCCGCGGTTGGCAATCAAAACTTTTTCAAACATTTGTGTAAGCCCTATTCAATAATCATTAAAGATTCGCCGTATTCCACCGGATCACCGGATTCTATCAATATTTTCGTAACCGTACCCGAACGATGAGCCTTAACCGGATTGAAAGTTTTCATAGCCTCAATCAAGCATACGATATCTCCTTCTTTGACTGTGTCACCGACAGTAACATAATCAGGCTTTGTCGGATCTGGTGAAAGGTATACCACACCAACAATAGGAGATTTTACACTACCGGCATTGTTGGCATAATCATCTATGGCAAATTCATCATTTTTAGCCGACTGAGGCGAAGGCAAAGGAGCAGCTGGTGCCGGTATCGGTGGAACCGGAGGGGGCGGCAAAGGAGCTCCGGCAAAAGCCCCCTTTAATTTTATACGAAAGCTCTCGTCCTCATATTCAATTTCGCTTAATTTGTTTTTATTTAAAACATCTGCCAGTTTGCTTATTATTTTAGGATCAAAATTGTTTGCCATAGTTTTTTATCCTTTCTTCAAATTAAAAAATATTTTCTCCATGCTACCAGTTTTATGCAAAAAAACAACAAAAAACGCAAATTTTGTTCCCAAAAAGATAATTTTTTGCTTAAAAAAGGCTCTTTTTAAATATTTATAATTTGATACTTTTTTCTTTTATAAATGATTTATGTTTTTTTGGCACGATAATTGCATATACTTTCCCAGAGTTAAACTTTTTATCAAAGGTTTGAGTTATGGAAATACAAGAAAAAAATAATTTATTGCAGCAGCTGTTCTTGTCTAGGGCGGAAAATACTCCGGTTGTTGATGTGTCGGAAAAAGGTTTTGCCGATATGCTCAATTTGCAAAAAAGTGCAAAAAGCGAAGTTGCCCAGGAAGCTGATTCTATAATAGATTTTAAGCGTGATAATTATACAAAAGCAAATAGCTCTATAAAAGATAAGCAGGATATTCCGGTAAAGGACAGTAGTGAAATAAAACGTAAAGATAAGAAAGAGCAGACTGCTGTTTCCGAAGATAACGATGTCAAAAATGAAGTAAAAGATAATAAGGTGAAAGACAAGAAAAGAGAGGAAGGTGTGGAAGCTGTAACAACCCCTAAAGAAGAAAATGCAGCATTAGCGCAACAAGAGGAAGAAGGTGCTGTTGCTGACGGGGAAAATATTTCCGCATCGATGGAAGAAATGGAAAACGTTGCCGATAAAACAGTAAACGCCGTCTCACCGGATGTTTTGCTCGGTGTATTGGCAATGCCCATGCAAAGCATTGTTGCTGATACGGGGGGCGAGGCGGCTCCTTTGTCTGTGGACGAGAATTTGACGTCAGTAGAAGAAATTTTTGTAATAAACGGTGCCAAAACAGATGCCGCGCCTCTGGTTTCGGCAGATGATGCTACGGCGGCATTATTACAAGAAGGCGAAGATGCAAAACTTTTGGAGCAGGCTGTCTATATTGATAAAAAGATTGCCTCTCAAGACAAAATAAAAATAGAGGTTAATATTGCGGAAGATAAGGTTGAGGTTCCTGTAAGCAAGGACATATTACAAAATCGTTTTGAGATTGACTCTTTGTTGCAAAATGTAGACCATGATGAAACCATAATTCAAGACGATCTTAATCCTGACATTGTATTAAATAAAGAAAAAGCTTCTTCAACGGTCAAGCCGGTTGGCGATAGTTTGATTAATGCTTTTGCTTATAAGGCTGAGATGCAAACAGCCAAAGATGTTTCTTCTCGCTCATTGTCAGATGCATCAAATTTAGCCATATCAGGCAAAGAGGTTGTTTTTGAAACATCGAATAACCTCAGGGCAGAGACGTTTTCACGCCTAAACGAAAGTTCCAGCCGCGATGTTTTTAAAGGAATGGGCAAAGAAGTTGTAGAACAAATCAAAATTAATATTACCAAATCGGCAATCAAAGGAGTTGATACCATAGATATCCAACTCAAGCCAGAAGATTTGGGGAAAATACAAATTAGAATGCATATCGCCAAGGACGGCAAATTACATGCTGATATCATATCTTCTCGTCCGGAAACAATGGATATGTTGCAGAAAGATATTTCCGGCTTGCAGAAAGCATTTAACGACGCTGGCTATGATACCGACAGCAGAAGCTTTAATTTTAGTTTTCAGAAAGAAAACCAAACCAGAAATGGACAGGATTCCTCATCTGATTTGATGCAGTTTATCGGCGATACTCTTGAGCAGGAGGCAAAAGATATTGCTGGTAACGACAACCTTGAATATGATCCCATACTTGGGCTCAATATCAGGGTTTAAGAAATAAGGGAGAAAAGAAATGACCGATTTAAGCTCAATAATCAGTTCAATCAATACCAGTTCGACCACTACAAGTTCCAGTCAAACTTTGTCGGCTGATATGAACACGTTTTTAACATTACTTACAACCCAATTACAATATCAGGATCCGCTTGATCCGATGGATACGGCGGAATATACCAATCAATTGGTTCAGTATTCCAATGTTGAGCAAGCCATTCAAACCAATAAAAAGTTGGATAATTTGCTCAATATGTCAATATACAATCTAGGCGTTCAGGCGACGGGATATGTTGGCAAGACGGTTCAGGTTTTAGGCGATATGATGCCTCTAGACGGAGGCGTTGCCAAATCAACCTATACTTTAAGTAAGAACGTGCAAGAGTGCACTATTACCGTAAAAGATGCCGACGGCAATATTGTTTATACCGAACAAGGGGAAAAATCTGCCGGAGCTCATGATTTTGTATGGGATGGCAAAAACTCTGCCGGCGAGCAATTGCCAGACGGTGTTTATCAGATAGTGGTAAACACTAGTGTGGCTCAAGGAGAGGCCGCAGCATCGGTAACTACTACGGTATTTGGTCGGGTTACCGGTGTTGCTAGCGACAGTAATGGCATTTACGTAGGTTTGGGAGACGCCGTAACGGCAACATTGGATTATGTTTTAACCACTCGTGATGAAAATTATTGGAACAAATTGATTGAAAGCGTCAAAGGGAATGATAGCTCCGGAGACAACGATTCGGAAGATGTCCCTGCAGATCAGTTAGTATAATTAAAGTTTTAGGAGAACGAAAATGAGTATTTTAGGTGCATTACAAGCTGGTGTTTCGGGGCTAAGCGCTCAATCCAGCGCCATGGGGGCGGTTGCGGATAATATCGCCAACATGAATACCATAGGCTATAAGAACAATAATGTTTCTTTTTCAAGCCTGGTAACCAAACAAGTTTCATCAAACAAATATTCCTCTGGCGGTGTGCAGCCTCATGCCTCACAGAGTATCGATGCGCAAGGTTTGTTGTCATCAGTTTCGTCGACAACCTCATTGGCCATTTCGGGCAGCGGCTTTTTTGTCGTTAACTCGGCCAATACCGGTGCAGGTACCTGGGCCTATACCAGAGCTGGTGATTTTACTATGGATGAAACGGGATATTTGGTAAATAGTGGGGGCTATTACATTCAAGGTTGGTCATTAATGCCTTGGGATGGTAATACTGAAGCCGCAACCGTTGAAATTAACGGGATTATATATATGAAAGCATATAAAAATGCAGCCGGCGAAACGGTTTATATCAATGATAATATTGTCGATGCCAACAATATGCAAGGCATCAATTTATCAAATATCGGCGGTACAGCAACGCCAACCACTCAAATTGCATTTGGTGCCAACTTGCCATCAGGGTCGTCAATCGGGGATACGCATTCGGTTTCGACATTGATTTACGACAGCTTGGGTAATGCTAGCAACATCAGTCTCAATTACACCAAGACGGCAGCCAATGCTTGGGGTGTATCAACCACTATTCCCTCGGGAGCTGCGGCAATCAATCTTTATACCAACGAAGGCTTGGTATATTCATCCATTGCCCAGATGGAATTTACCGAAGTTCCGTCTGTTGGATCAACCATTTCGATTAACGGCGTTACATTTGAATTTACCGATGGCAATGCAGCCACTGGCGGAAATGTTGCAGTTGATATGTCAACAGCCAACTCGGTTACCGACGTCTTGAATACGTTTTTAACCGCTATCACCAACAATATTCGTGATGCCGGACGTTTTAGCGTCGAAGGCAACTTGATTAAAGTTCAGCAATCGGTAACCGGCGATGCTCTGAATTTTGACTGCAGCGGAACATTAGCTTGTGTTCAATCATCGGCCAACATTGATCAGTCATCCGGTTTGCCGAGCGGCACATTTACCTTGCAGGCGATAGATAACACTATTAAAAACTGTGCCTATATTGATTTTA
>CALXUO010000053.1 GCA_944391695.1 uncultured Alphaproteobacteria bacterium | reverse complement strand
ATGAACGTTGTCAGTGGAGCTTAAACAAAATGACACCGGCTCAACGCCGATGTCATTTGCTTAATCCCTCCTCTTGACTGATCCCTCGGGACTTTTTTTATTTGTCCAATTTATGGGGGACAGATCAGGCAAGGGTTCCTAAATTTTAGCCTGTTTTTTTGCAGTAGCAATGGCAATGACACTCGCCGTCGCGTTCTATATCTTGACGACATAATGATGAAATGCAATAACGCTCGGGGTTTTGACCATCACACGGGCACCGCTGCCATTCGGCTTCGCCAAACATCATTTGCTTGGCATTGGCAATCTTTTGAACGTTTTTGGTGGTGGTGTAACCTGCTTTTTCACAGTTTTCTAGCATTTTTTCTAAAATAGTCATTGATAGTTCCTTTCTTTATTCAACAAATTTGATTGAAAATTTTTCGTTTGAGGCTTCCGGAGCTTTAAATACAGTGTTTTGAGTTATAATATTGGTCGGTTTTTTTTGCTCCAATATGTTTATTATCATATCTAATTCTGCCACCGAGGCATATTTTAACACTACTTTGCCGCCCCCTTGTTTGTTGGGGGCTATTTTTATGCGTAAACCTAAATTTTTATTGAGATTTTGCTCAATATCCAAAATATCGGCGTTTTTAGTTTGCTTGGCCTTTTTTACAATATTTGGCGTACCTTCTTTTTGTTTGGCAACCAAAGATTCAACTTCACGAACATTGAGATCTTCGGCAATTATTTTTTGGGCCAAAGCTTGAGCGTTTTCCAATCCAACCAAGCATCTGGCATGACCGGCGGATAATTTGCCCTTGGATACTAAATCTTTTATATCCTCAGGAAGAGAAAGTAATCTTAGGGTGTTGGCAATATAACTACGTGATTTTCCGACTATTGAAGCTACTTTTTCTTGGGTGTGTGAAAAATTGTCCATCAGGCTTTGGTAGGCCGAAGCTTCTTCTATGGGAGATAAGTTCTCGCGCAATAGGTTTTCTATCAACGCTATTTCCAAAACCTCGTTATCAGACATTTCTTTTATGATTACCGGAACTTCCTTAATCCCGGCTTCTTTGGCCGCTCTTAAACGCCTTTCTCCGGCTATAAGCTCATATATGCCATCTTTGTTGCGAACGATTAGTGGTTGCAAAATACCTTTTTCTTTAATTGAGCAGGACAGAGATTTTATGGCTTCTTCATTAAACTCTTTGCGCGGTTGCCACGGACCAATGGTAATATCTTTAATCTTGACATAGTTTGAGGCTTTGGTTGTTGGAGCTTCTTCGGAAAGAATATCTTCGCCGAGAAGAGCCTCCAAGCCACGACCTAAACTTTTTTTCTTGTTTTCTTCTAACATGCTACTAACTCTCTTTCTCTTTTTAGTACTTCTTTGGTTAATCCAATATATGCCTGAGAACCAGGACACTTAAAATCATAGAGTAAAACCGGTTTGCCGTGTGATGGGGCTTCGGAAATACGAACATTGCGCGGTATTACCGTATCATAGACCTTTTTACCGAAAAAGTTTCTGACATCATCTTCTACCATTTGGGTTAAATTATTTCTTTTATCATACATGGTCAGAACAACACCTTGCAGAGCCAATTTTGGGTTGAAATTCTTTTTGATGGTGTTGATGTTGCGAATGAGGTCGGAAATTCCTTCCAAAGCCAAAAATTCACATTGAAGCGGAACTATTACCGCATCTGCTGCAACCAAGGCATTGATGGTTATAAGGCTTAATGATGGCGGACAATCTATCAAAATATAATCATAATTAATTGCCTCTTTATTGAGAGCTTTGCGAAGAGCATATTCTCTTTTTTCTATATCTACCAGCTCTATCTCTGCCGCGGCCAAATCGGGAGATGACGGAACAATCGAAAACCCAGGTATTTCAGTCCAAACAACCGCGTCGGTTAATCTAGAGTTGCCTAATAGGACATCATAAGATGAGGGCATACTTCCTTTTTTGTCAACCCCCATGGAGGTTGATGCATTGCCTTGAGGATCTAAATCAATAACCAGTACTTTTTTGCCAGCTGCCGCCATAGCAGTAGCAACATTAATAGTGGTGGTGGTTTTGCCGACACCTCCTTTGCGATTGGCAATAGCTAAAATTCTTGGCATTATTTTCTCCTTTTTGGTTTGATTGCGGTAATTATTAAAATTTTGCCTTCGTCTGACACATCACTTGGCTCAATACGGCATTTGAAATGCCATTTTTGATGAGCTTCGGCCAATTCTAAAGCATAGTTTTTGCCTTTGGGAAAAATGCAAACCGTGTTTTCTTGGCAAAAAGGGTGGGCATAGGACAGCAACTCACTAAGTGAACTCATGGCCCGAGAGGTTATGACATCAAACTTGGTGTTTTTAAGATTTTCGATTCGGTCGTTGATTATATTGACCGGAGTGGCGGTTTTTTGCGACACCTCGTTTAAATACAGCGTTTTCTTTTTAATGCTTTCAACCAGAGTTATTTTTAAATACGGTGTTTTTTCTTTAGCCATTATAGCCAACACCATCCCTGGAAAACCTGCTCCAGAGCCAAAATCAACCAAAGTCTTGGCCACGGAAGGAATATATTTGAACAACTGCATAGAATCCTCAAAATGACGATTCCATGCATCTTTAAGGCTTGATTGGCTGACCAAATTCATCTTATCTTGCCAAGACTGTAACAAAGACAAATAAGTTTTTAATTGGTCGATTGTTTCATGTGAAACATTATTTTCTATCCATTTTTTTTGCATAATTTATTTGTATATTTTTTATAAAAAATTTAAAATACAAAAAAACAGTTATAAACACTATTTTTAACACCAAAACAAAACCATTTTAAATCAACAGCTTAAACACCTAAAATTGAATCTATTTATTAAAACAAAAGCGATTTTTACAACCCATTTGGCTTAGCTTGGCTTCTACATCAGTAAAATGCGAACCGATGTCGGTTGCATAATGAGCGTCATCACTAATCAACAAAGAAATGTTCTTTTCTATCATTGCTTGGACAAGCCACCAGTCAGGGTAGGGGCGTCCTATTCGACGGATGCCGTTGGTGTTTATCTCACAAGCCATTTTTTATCGGCCAGAGTTTCTACCATTTTTTGCTTTTGCTCAACCCATTCTTCTCCACAACCTAGGTTAAACTGGCAACAATAATCTGGATGAGCCAAAAAATCAAAATATCCGCTTTTGATCGATTCTGTAATATTGGACCAATAGTTGGAAAAAAGTTCTTTTATCTCTTCTTTGCTGGTGTTTGAGGGAAGGGTTTTTAGAAAATATATGCCACACATAAAAGATTCGTCTTTGTTGCGAATAAAAAGGGTGGCTGAAATATAATAATCAGCGTTTAGCTCTTTTTTTTTATTTTTTCAAAACTTTTGCGCCACTCTTTTGAGGGAAAAAATCAACCTCCAGGCCTTTTAGAACTTTTATTTTATGATTGGCTGAGGCTTTATCTATTTCTTCAAAGCACTGTTTGTGGATGTCTATGAGTTGATTTAAATCCGAAAAATTTTGGCTGTGCATATAAGGCATTTTGGCAAGTGCAGGATGACAGATGCAATGATTGCTTATGCCGATGGTGTCAAAACCCTTGTTTTCTGCGGCATATATCATATCTTCTATTGTATCTCTACCATCAAAAACACCCTTGAAACTGGTATGACAATGATATGTAAACTTTTGCATTTCTATTCACCTATAATCCAAATAATATGTATATTTCTGTATTGCTTTTTGGTCAAAATACGCTTTAAACCTCGATTAAACCTGTTCTTTTATTCCCAATATTTTATATACACTACAGCCGCATTTGGCATCAAAATAGCGTTTGTTTTGTAAAAATCCTTGTTTTAGATTTTCTATTTGGTTTACTGATAGATTGTATCTTTTGATTATACAGGACAGTCGCTCTTTATGTGAAACCATTTTGTTTCCCTCAAAAAACATATCACAAAGTTGAATTAAGCGGTCATAGTCATCGTATTTCAGCGATGATATTATTTCTTGGGCTTTTTTTAGATCTTGAATAGAATATTGCGGATAGTTTTCAAAGATTATATTTTTTAGCGGAAATGAATGAGTAATACAAATTTTGGCAACTTCTTCAAAACCCAATTTTATCATCTTGTTGTATCCGACAATAAAGTGTGCTTTGCCTGTTTTCTTTTCGTTTTGAATTTTGCCATAATCATGCAACAAACCCAAAACATAGGCTTTCTCTTGATTAAGACCACAACAGCCGGCTATTTTATAGGCGGAATCTCCTACGCCGTTGGTATGATATATATATTCTCTGATATTGGTGTTGCTGTTCCAGGAACTGTTTCCTTTGATGCTTTGTTGCCATAAAGATATGGCTGTTTTTATATTTGGACATTTTTTCATTTGTTTATATATCCTAAAAGAGCGGTGATGGCGGCCGGAGTTACTCCCGGTATGCGAGATGCCTCGCCAATGGTTGAAGGTTTGACTTTGGATAGCTTATATATCATTTCTCGTGATAAGCTGCCAATCTGACTATAATCTATATCCTCTCTGATTTTGAGGTTTTCATCCTTTTTAAAAACTTCTATATCTGCCAATTGTCTTTTGATATATCCGGAATAGCGCGCCTCTATCTCTATTTGTTCATAGATGTCGGCAGGTATATTCTTAATTTGGGGAAAGAGAGACATAACTGTTTCATGTGAAACATCGTTGTATGACATAATATTAAACATACTGCGCTTTATGCCGTCTTTCTTTATGTTTATGCCGGCATTGGCTAACTTAACAGACGAAACAAGCTGTTCTTGACTTAGTTTTCTAAATTCATCAACCGCCTGCTTTTTAGCTTTAAATACACTGTATCTTTCTTTAGAAACACATCCTGTGTTATAACCTTTTTCAGTTAAACGCATATCGGCGTTATCAGAACGCAAAAATAATCTATATTCCGAACGTGATGTAAACATCCGATACGGCTCGTCAACACCTTTGGTTATGAGATCGTCTATCATTACCCCAATATAAGCCTCGGAACGATCTATGATAAACTCTTCTTTGCCAAATACCTTAAGCGTTGCATTGATGCCGGCTATCACCCCTTGTGCCGCCGCTTCTTCATAGCCCGTGGTGCCGTTTATTTGTCCGGCTAAAAATAGGTTGGGAATTTTTTTGCACTCCAGGCAACGATTAAGCTCTTGCGGATCAACATAGTCATATTCTATGGCATAGGCCGGTCGCAAAATTTTAACATCTTCAAGACCTTTCATGGTATGAATAAAAGCTTCTTGAACATCTGCCGGAAGAGAGGTTGAAATACCGTTGGGATAAACAACATCCGTGTTTAGCCCTTCGGGCTCTAAAAATATCTGATGCGAAGTGCGGTCGGCAAATTTTACAAGTTTGTCTTCTATGCTGGGACAATATCGCGGCCCTATCCCGGTAATAAGACCGGAAAACAAGGCGCATTTATCAAAATTATCCCGTATGATTTGATGTGTTTTTTCGTTGGTGTGGGTAATGTAACAACTTATTTGCGGGGTTGTTATCTCTGAGGTTAAAAAAGAAAACGGCTGAGGGTGCTTGTCTCCTTCTTGTTTCTCTAATATACTCCAATTGATGGTTTTGCCGTTTAGTCTTGCCGGAGTTCCGGTTTTGAGGCGTCCTACCTTTAGTCCTTTTTGCTTTAAATACGGTGTTATACCAGCACAAGAAACCTCTCCTACACGGCCGCCTATGGTTGCTTGATGTCCGGTAAACATAACTCCGTTGAGAAATGTTCCTGAGGTTAATATAACCGTTTGAGATTCTATGCTCCTGCCGTCGGCAAGAATAACTCCTCTTATTTTGTCATCCTTAAACAACAAGCCTTCTACCGAAGCCTCAATAAGTGTTAAGTTTTTTTGTTTTTTTAGGGCTTCTTGCATATAGTGTTTATATAAATCTCTATCTGCTTGAGCTCTTGGTCCTCTGACGGCCGGACCTTTTGAGGCGTTGAGCATTCTGAATTGGATGCCGGCTTTATCTATAACTCGCCCCATAAGACCGTCTAAAGCATCAATCTCTCTTACCAAATGTCCTTTGCCCAAGCCTCCTATGGCCGGATTGCAGGACATTTCGCCGATATTTTTTATTTTGTGGGTTATAAGCGCCGTGTTTGCTCCCATCCGCGCTGCCGCTGCTGCTGCCTCGCAACCTGCGTGTCCTCCGCCTATAACTACAACATCGTATCTTTTTTCCATCTTATTTGCCTATACAAAAAGATCCAAATATCTTATCTAATATTTCATCAACCTCTATGCGGCCAGTGATTTTGCCTATCTCGCGACAGGCAAGGCGAATATCCTCGGCCAATAGCTCTATTTCTTTGTTAAAATTAAACTCCGAAAGATAGTTGACGGTGTTGCGCAAAGCCTCGCGATAGCGTTGGCGGGTAATTAACAAACCGGAATTTGAGCTAAATTTGTCCTTTATCTTATCGCTGATTGATTTTAACAAAATATCTATACCTTGATGATATTTGGCCGATATTAAAATATAGCCTTTGTTATTGAGAAATATTTTCTGCTCATCATTTAATTTGTCGTCCTTGTTTGCCACATATATTTTTTTATTTTCATCAACAAAATCAAATTCTTGAGGTATGTTTTTTAAACTATCAAACAAACATATAACAATGTCGGCGTCTTTGGCTTTGTCATATGCTATGGCTATGCCTTTTTGCTCTATTTCTTCAGAAGTGCGGCGTAAACCTGCCGTGTCGGTAAAAATTACTGGATAGCCGTCAATATCAAGATGTATGTCTATGGCGTCTCTGGTTGTGCCTTCAATCTCGGATACTATCACCGCTTCTCTTTTAGCTATGGCATTTAACAATGATGATTTACCGGCATTGGGCTCGCCTAAGATTACTACACGAAAGCCGTCTCTTAGCCTCTCGCCTATATTATTGCCCTTGAGGTGCTTTGTAATATCTTCTTTAACTTTAAATACAGTGTTTTGTAAATTTTCCGTAATGTCTTTCGGCAATTCTTCTTCCGGAAAATCTATGTATGCCTCTATATGCGCTAAAACTTCAAGCAAGTTTGAGCGCCATCCTTCATATAAATCTTTGAGGTGTCCTTCCATCTGGCGAAGAGCATATTTTTGTTGCTCTGATGTTTCGGAATCTATTAGATCGGCCAATCCTTCCGCTTCGGTTAAATCCATTTTATTGTTATAAAATGCTCTTTTGGAAAATTCTCCAGCCTCGGCTAATCTAAAATCTTCTATTAATGATAAATTTTCCAAAACCGAAGATATTACCGCTTTGGATCCGTGAATATGAAATTCAATTACATCTTCTCCGGTAAAAGAATGGGGCGACCTAAAATATAAAACCAACGATTTATCCAATAAATTTCCGGATAAATCTTTTATGTTGGTAAAATAGGTATATCGCGCCTTAATGGTTTCTTTGTCTATGTCCGTCATCTTGGATACAGCCTGCAAGGCTTTGTCTCCGGAAATACGGACTATAGCAACTCCTGATTTGCCATAAACCGTCGAAAGAGCATATATTGTTTTATTGTCCATCTTATATCCCTTACAATTTAGAAGATGTTATAAAATCATTGTTTTAATCTTGCAAGTTTAAAAAACCCCTTTTTTTGACTCTACAGAGCTTTTTTATGTTTTTTTAATCAATCTATCATACAATGGTTAAAATTTGTTTGTACGGCCTTTGGACGAGGTTGTTTTTTTGGGAAAAGTAAATGAAAAAATTAATCATTTGGGATTTTGACGGGGTTATTGCCGATACGGAAAAATTATGGGTTGCTTCCAGAATGGAGTTGTTGAATCTTTACTATAATCTGAATTGGGATTTTGATACCACCAATAAACATATCGGCGGAAGAAGCGATAAAGATAAAAAACAAGTTTTTGACAATTTGGGAATAAAAACAGACCAAGCTTTTTGGGATGAAGCCATGAAACTTGATATGCAAAAAATGGCTCAAGGTTTTGCTCTGACCCCTGATATTGAAGATATATTTAAAATAAAAGACTTTGAACAATGTATTGCTACCGGAGGAACTCTTAAAAAAACAGAAATGAAAATCAAAACCGTAGGAATTCAAAATTACTTTCCTTTGGAAAAAGTTTTTACGTCAGATTTGGTAACAAAAGGAAAACCTGAACCAGACTTGTTTTTGTTGGCGGCTCATACAATGGGATATGAACCTGAAAATTGTGTTGTCGTGGAGGATTCTTTGGCCGGATTGACCGCCGCAAAAAAAGCTAAAATGAATATGATTGCTTTTGTTAAATATAATTCCGAAGAGTATATAAAAGAAATAAAAAAGTTGGGAATACACCATATTTTTGACAATATGAGAGATGTCAAAAAATTTATTTTGTCTAAATCATAAAAATGCTTGTAAAAACAATAAAAAAGATTTAATAAATATAGTATCCTAAAAATATTATTAACATTAAGTCTAATTTAAATTTTTTGATTATGGAAAGAAGTTCATTAATTACATTGATTACTTTAACAGTAATCTTTGCCGCCGCATGGGTGGTAGGTTTGTTTTTTATTGAAAGAACAGACGTAAAAGTCTTTAGTGCTATTGTCTTTGTGACTATGTTTGTAGCACTTAGGTATGCGCTAATAAAAATTAAGCCTGTCAATGTTCGGCTGATGTGGTCTTTTCTGTCAGCAGATTTGTTTTTGCTTTGCGGAATAAATTTGTTGATGGCCTTTGTATCAACTCTGTTGGTTATTTGTATATACCGTTATGCTCCAAAGATAGGAAGAATTCTAGGTTTTAACGATTATGAACCGCAAGAAGACTGGGACGGAACAATAACTGACGACGGAGAAGTTGTTGGAGAGTACAGACTCTTTAAAAACAACAGATTGTGGTCATTTTTTATAATGTTTATGATTCTTTATTTACTATATTTCTTTATGAAATATAGTTTAACGGAATAAAATCATAAAAAAATCATAAAAAATAAGTTTCCTTAAGGAAACTTATTTTTTAACTTAAGAATTCATGTTGGCAAAAAAGTCTTTATTGTCTTTGCTTACTCTTAATTTATCCAATAAAAATTCCATACCGTCAGTTAAACCCATTTGCATTAATACGCGACGTAATACCCACATTTTTGTTAATGTTTCTTTGTCAACCAACAATTCTTCCTTGCGGGTGCCGGAACGAGTAATATCAATGGTGGGGAATAATCTTTTATCGGTTAGCTTTCTATCCAAAATTATTTCGGAGTTACCTGTTCCTTTGAATTCCTCAAAGATTACCTCATCCATACGCGAACCAGTATCTATCAATGCCGTTGCAATGATGGTTAAAGAACCTCCTTCTTCAACATTGCGCGCCGCCCCCAAAAGTCTTTTGGGGCGTTGCAGAGCATTGGCATCAACACCACCGGTTAAAACCTTGCCTGATGATGGAATTACTGTATTATAAGCTCGGCCAAGACGTGTTATGGAATCAAGCAAAATAACAACGTCTTTTTTGTTTTCTACCAATCTTTTGGCTTTTTCTATAACCATCTCGGCAACTTGGACATGGCGCGAAGCCGGTTCGTCAAAAGTTGAAGATATAACCTCTCCTTTGACCGAACGCGTCATGTCGGTTACCTCTTCAGGTCTTTCATCAATCAATAAAACCATTAAATAACATTCAGGATGATTGCAGGCTATTGCGTGAGCTATGTTTTGCAACATAACTGTTTTACCTGTTCTGGGAGGTGCTACTATCAATCCTCTTTGCCCTTTGCCTTGCGGAGATATCAAATCTATAACCCTTGTGGTATAGTCTTTTTCACCGCAAATAATATCAAAATTGAGCTTTTCCGTCGGATATAACGGAGTTAGGTTGTCAAAATTAACTCTAAGTTTGGATTTTTCGGGATCGTCAAAATTGATTTTATTTACTTTGACCAATGCAAAATATTTTTCATTATCTTTGGGGGCTCTGATTTCACCTTCTACCGTGTCACCGGTGCGTAATCCAAATCTTTTTACTTGAGCCGGTGATACATATATATCATCAGGTCCGGCCAAATAGTTTGATTCTGATGAACGTAAAAAACCAAATCCGTCAGGCATTACTTCTATTGTGCCTTCTCCGGTGATGGCTTCGTCTTCGCCGACTATCTTTTTTAGAATTCCGAACATTAAATCTTGTTTGCGCATCGATGAAGCATCATCTATGCCTAACTCTTCGGCTTGAGCTAATAACTCAGCAGGAGATTTTTGCTTTAAATCTTGTAAATTCATTGTTACCTTTGGTTGGAAATTTTATAAAGAATGGTGATTTTTACTTTTTTGGTATATTGTTTTTTTGGGTGATTGTCAATTATTTTTATAAACAACCTTTAACGCCAAATATATATATTAAAAATATGGTTGTTATTTGTATATCCTTGTGAGCTATGTGGATATGTTTTTGTATTCATATTTATACACATGTTTTTAGGGTGTTTATAAGAAGTGCGAATCTGTTTGTTAATAATTCATTAACGGTTTGTTTTTGTGGATATTATTGATTTAAAGGCATTTTTTTGTGCTTTGTTGATATTTTTGGTTATCAACATGGGTGAATAAAAAAATCTCTTGTTTATAAGTCTGAAATTTAAATTTTATATTGTGGTTATAAGTTAAACTGTTTTTGGTTTTTGGCTGTTTTTATACACAGCTTGAATGTTAGTTGTTAGTAAGTGTCTTAACTTATTGATTGGGCTTAATAATATGAAAATTGTCGCTATAACAGGATCTATAGGCTGCGGAAAAACAACCCTGGCAAATATTGTCAGAAATATGGGATTTGTGGTTTATGATGTCGACGGATGGGTTAGAAAAGTTTATAATAATAAAGATTTTTTGAAAAAACTTGAAAATGCTTTTCCGGGAAGCGTTGCTAACGGCGTAGCTGATAAAAAATTTTTGCGAAAGATTGTTTTTTCCGACAATAAAAAATTGAAAATTTTGGAAAATCTTATTTATCCTTTTCTGAATAGTAATATAAGAAACATTATAATTAAAAATGCCAGAAAAAATTATGTCGGTTTTTTAGATATGGCTTTGTTGTTTGAAAAAGGTTGGGAAAAATATTGTGATGTTATTATTTTGGCCGATGTTGATTATAAAATACAAAAACAAAGAGTTATGAAAAGAGATAATATTTCGGCAGAAGATTTTGATAAAATTAATAATATTCAGTTGAAAAATAAGTATAAAAAAGTATTATCCGATATTGTTATTAATACGGATAAACCTCTTAATATGCTTAAGGTTGAGATGATTGGAATTATAAAAGGATTAATTTAAAATGGTAAGGGAAATTGTTTTTGATACCGAAACAACTGGTTTTGAGTATGCTAAGGGAGATAGATTAATAGAAATAGGGGCTATTGAGCTTATTAATCATATGCCGACAGGTAAAACATATCATCAATATATTAATCCGGAAAGAGAAGTACCTGAAGAGGCGGTTAAAATACATGGTTTGACTTATGATTTTTTGAAAGAATTTCCTACATTTGATAAAATAGCCGATGATTGGCTTGATTTTATAAAAAATGCAAAGCTTGTGGCTCATAATGCTTCGTTTGATATGAATTTTGTTAATTATGAGTTGAAACAAATAGGTAAACCGGAAATGAGTTGGGATGATTGTATTGATACTTTGGAAATAGCTCGAAATATGTTTCCGGGAGCAAGATGCAGTCTTGATGCTTTGTGTAAAAGATTTGAAATAGATAATAGTGCAAGAACTTTTCACGGAGCACTACTGGATGCTCAATTATTGTCAGAAGTATATCTAGAATTGTTGGGTGGAAAAGAACCCAATCTTGTTTTTGAAAAAAAAGAAGCTAAAAGTCTTTTAGAAGAAAACGGCGATAAAAAAAGAGTTTTGAGACAAGCAAGAGTTTTTGATATAGAAAAAGACTTGGATGAAAAACATCAGCAGTTTTTGCAGTCAAAAGTTAAAAATCCAATCTGGATGGCTTAATTGGGGTTGATTTTATTTTGTTGTTGAAATAATATCAGGAAGTTTGTTTTGGCTTATAAAGGAGTTTAAGCGTGGTTTTTGGTAAAGATGTCGTAATTTATGATTTGGACGATACCCTATATAAAAAAACAGAATATTTTGCCGATATATTAGACAGAGTAATGGCTGAGGCATTGGTTTTTGATTTGGGACTTGATATGGATGTGGAACAAGCTAAAAAGCTAGTTACGGAATCCTACAGAATATATCGCGATGGCGGCGAAATTTTTTATAAAGGTTTTGGTATAAAACCTAAAGATCTTTTTATTGCTTATCATAAACGTAAACCGGTGGAAAAAATAATTCCTTATGATAATCTTTTGGCTAAAATAGAAAAAGTGCCAGCAGAACAATATGTCTTTACCGCAAGCGATAGATACGCCTCGGAAAAAATACTCAAACATATTGGATTATATGAGTTTTTTAAGGATAGATATTATTCGGTTGAGGATTTTGGGGTTTATAAGAAAAATGAAAATTCAAAAGTTTATAATGAATTTTGTAAAAAAATAAAGGTTGACCCAAAAGATTGCGTCTTTGTGGATGATAGCTATTCCAATCTTGAATTTGCAAAAGAATCTGGAATGACCACAGTGAGAATTTATTATCATAATAACTCGGCTAAGGATAAAAAATATATTGACTATGCTTATAAGGGGATAGAAAGTTTTCTTGATAATATATTAGAAGGAAAAGCAGCTTAGTTCATGGACAAAGACTACTCTCAAATAAATAGTTTTGTGGATTGTCCAGTTTGAGTTGTTGGGTTAGCATTTCTTTTTTTATATAATTGACCAAAGGGATTAGTTTTTGATTGTATTCCTCTGTTAGGGCTTTTATTGATGGTTTTATTTCTTCGCTTTTTGTTATGTATAAAGGTTTTAGGCTTCGGGCTATTTGAGTTGCTGATTGCTTAAATAGAGGAAGATAATATTCTAAAGTAATTTGGTTTATTTGTTGATGAATTTGTTCGTGATGTAAAACCAAATTATACTGACAACTGTTTTGAGCCAGCTCTTTTGCAATATAAATAGTGGGGGAGCCAAGCCCTAAAAATAATTTTATTTGGGTTGGTATGATGCAAAAAGCTTGGTTGCCGATGGGGTGTGCCATGGTGTTTATTTCTATATCAAAATCAATGTTTACGGTGGATAATCCAGCAGCAAAAAGACCTGTTTCCGAAATGTTGAGTGAGTGTGCCAAAGTGGTTATTTCGGCGGTGTTTTTTTCATAATTGTATGAGAGTGTACCAAAAGATGACGTCAACGATACTGTAGGATTGACTACAACATCAGAGCAATCATTGGCAACGGCCTGATTGTTAATAAAAAAAACAAATGTTAATACAAAAAAAATCTTTTTAGTCATATACTTAGTATAAGTGGTAATTTGTTAAATTATGGTTGATGAAATGAATAAAATAATTTTGCCTTTAAGTTTGCTTTTTGTTTGGGGTGGAATAGCTATGGAAATGGCTTTTGCAAGAGAGCTGAAAGAACCAAACTTTTTTATTCCGGAAAAAGATAGAATGCACAAAGCCGAAGTACTTCCGCCAATACAGGTTTTAATGGAAGATAGTGATTGGGATTTGGTGCAGAATATGCCGAATTATAAAAGAATTTATAACAAATATTTGGAAAGAATGAAAATTTTTGCCAAAGAAGGAAAAATAACAGAAGATAGCGAACTTAAAGAATCTTTGGAAAAAATGCAGAGCGGCAATGTTTTTGAAGTAACACAAACAGTGCCGGAAAATTCGGCTACAAAAGAATATAGAGATTTTATTTGTATTACGGAAAATGTAATTAATAATTAAAATTCAAGAGCATACATATCTACAATATGCCAGGTTGAATCGTAATTTTTCATTACGTAAATGATGTTACCGTTGCACAAACCAAACCAATTGCCGTTGCAAGAACTTTGGGTGTAGACCTCAACGGCTCCGTCAGATCGGGGTTTTAGTTTGGTTATTTTGTAGGACTGAAAAGTTGGGCGTTGAAGGGTTTCATCTTCCATAAAAAGAAAAGAAGGTAAGAGGTCTTTGGCTTTTGAACATTCGGAAAATTGCGGGTTGAGCAAACATTTAACCGCTAAATTGATGGTGCAAACAATTTCTGATGAGTTGTCACAACTGGATGGCAATTTGTCAACAGTAAAAGAAAAAATGGTGTCGGTATCAAGAGAATTTCCGGCTTCAGCTGTTTTTTCGGCCGTAGTATCTTTTTTGCCGCAAGAAGAGATAAGCAATAAAAACAAAAAGAAAAACAGATGTTTTTTCATAAGATGATTCCTTTAGTGTGGTTTAAAACGTTAATTTAATATAGTTTAAATAAAATAAAAAGGAAGATGCTATCTTCCTTTTTATAAAAAATGTAAAACAAACTTAGAAAACGTATTTAATGCCAAGAGAAAACTCTGACAAGTGATCCATTCCTTCAAGTTTGTCGGTCCAGACATAACGACCAATAGCTCTGATGGCGATATTGTTGGTTACGTGGTATTGAATACCGCCGCCCAAACGATAACCTAAGCCATTGTCTTCACTGTTACCGCCAAAATTGTATTCGGCAATACCTAGGGTTGCAAAAGGAGCAATAACTTGATCACAACCTAACGGAAGATAAGCATAAGCATCTAGACCATAAGCATCAAAGTCAGCTTTTACTTTGTTTCCGTCAATAATTTTGTGCCAACTGTTGGTGTTTTGATAAAAAAGCTCGGTACCAAAATATTTGTTATATTCTGTTCCTACAAACAAAGAATATGAATTCATATCCATGTTGGCAGGTAAATCTTTGGCATTTATGTGAGTAATGTTATATTGAGCACCAACATAGGGTCTGAATTCCAAGGCGTTGGCGGCACTGCTTAAAGCTATAACTGAAACAGCTGCTAACAAAGCTATATTTTTTTTCATAAAAAACTCCTTAAGTTCTATATCTTTAAGTTTTAATGTATCGACTTTACTATAATACGTAAAAAAAAAAATAAAAGCAAAAAATGATATAAAATGTTGTTTAAGGGATATTTTAATGATACAAAGACGTTGAGAGGTATAAAAATGATTTTTATAAAAAGCAATCAAGTTGGCGCAACAATGATGGAAGCTCTGGGTGTTTTGACAATTCTTATATTGCTCGGAATATCTTCGATTAGGCTTATCGGAAATATTTATAATATGTTTCGACAAAGTTTAGTGGTTAACGAAGTAAGAGATTTGCAAAAAGTTATTTCCGACAGATATAAATTTGAGGGAAATTATAAAGAATTGTTTGAAGGTAAAACACCGGAAGAAACAGCAAAGTTTCTGTGTGATGAAAAAATGGCCCCTTTTCAAATGTGTAGTGATGGATTATTATATCATCGTATGGGCGGAAAAGTTTGGGTGATGCCTGTTGAAAATGTTGATAGTGATGGAAATTCTTATAATGATTATAGTAAATATGCTTTAAGTTTTTGGAAAATGACTGATAGAACATGCTTAAATGCTGCGCAAATAAATTGGAACACTCAGCAGAAATCAGATGTTTATAAAATGATTATTAACTCCGGTACAAGTAAAGAATTAGTAGTTGATTTGCCTTATAATAAACAAGATGGTTCGGTTTTGTTTCCTGTTTTGCCTGATCAAATTATTAAAGCCTGTGATAATGATGATGATAATCAAATAGAGTGGGTTTTTTTCTAGTAAAAGGATTTAAAAAGATTGTTTAAGATTGAAGATGTCAGAAAAACGAATGAGTTGGCTAAGAGCAAAAATGCAAAAAAAATAGGCTTAAGTGAAAATTTTGCTGATTATCTTAAGAGTGGTGATGTTTCAAAACAAGAACAAATTCAAGCTACTCAGGCTACAACATCGGCCGAGGCTATTTTTGCTGCACAGATGGTAAGCGGTGAAGAAGAGCGCCAAATAAGGCAAAAAATGATAAAAAAAGGAAAAACGTTGCTCACTCATCTTGAAGAGATAAGAGATGCTTTATTAAAAGGTGAAATTGAAAAAGAAAAACTAATCGAAATTTCGAGGCTAGTTAAGCAAAAAGATTTGGAATCCAATGATGAAAAACTGCAGGAAATTATGCAAGAAATAGAATTAAGGGTCGAGGTTGAATTAGCTAAGTTGATGTACCAGAAATAGAAAAGGAAAAACAGATATTTTTGCTTGAATTTTTGTTTGTTTGTTTATATCTTTAGGTAAAATTTATAACAGCGGTTAAGGAGTTTTTGATATGGATAGCGCAGTTATTCTTCCGCCAGACTATAGGCCTTCGGATAAAGAAGAGTATATGAACGATATGCAGCTTGAGTATTTCAGGCAGAAATTGTTGTCTTGGAAAAAATCGTTGATAGGGCAGTCAATGGATACGCTGGATGATCTGAAACAAGGGGGGCTTAATCAGCCAGATCAGATAGACAGAGCTTCTTTGGAATCGGATAAGGCGTTGGAGCTTAGAACCAGAGACAGAGCTAGAAAACTTATTTCTAAAATTGACGAGGCTTTGAAACGGATTGAAGACGGGACGTATGGTTATTGTGAAGAAACGGGGGACCCTATCGGTCTTGAAAGATTGGAGGTTCGTCCGGTGGCAACGTTGTCAATTGAAGCTCAGGAGCGCCACGAAAGAATGGAAAAAACTTATGATGATGAAGTGTAGTTTGTAAAAGTATATCATGGGGTTTTTAGGTTTTTGGTGCTAAAGACCCCATTTTTTGTTTTAAATGTGGATATTTTAAAAATGAATAAAAATTTTATCTTGGCATCTCAGTCGCCTCAGCGTAAAAAATTACTTGAACAAATAGGTTTTGTTCCAAAGAAAATTTGCTCGGCAGATATTGATGAAACACCTAAAAAAACTGAAAAACCAAGCCAATATGTCAAAAGAATGGCTTTTGAAAAGGCGTGTCATGTGTCAGAGTTGTTTCCTCAGGAAGTTGTTTTGGCTTCGGATACAATAATCGTTTGCGGACAACGAATCATTCAAAAATCAAACTCGGCAGAGGAGCAAACAAAGGTTATGAAACTTTTGTCTGGTAAAACACATAAAGTTTTAACGGCTGTTTGTGTTATTGATTCTCAAAAGAAAGCTTCTATAAGGTTAAATACTACCAAAATAAAAATGAAATGTCTTACAAAAACAGAAATTTTAGACTATGTGGCATCAAAAGAGTGGATGGGGTGTGCCGGATATAAAATTGAAGGAATGCTAGGCGCTTTTGTTATACAGATGAACGGATCATACAGCGGCGTTGTAGGTCTTCCTTTATATGAGGCGAAGTGTTTGTTGAACGGAGCTGGAGTGTTTTAGAGATGATTATTGATACTATTGTGGTTGAAGAAAAAAACGGAACTAAAAAAATTGCCGGTTTAAAAGAGGGTGTGCTACGTGAGTTTTTGATGCATAAAGACGGCGGTTTTAACGAGGGAAATATATATTTGGGCCGTATAACAAAAAAAATATATACAGCAAACGGTAAGGAAGGTTATTTTGTTAATATAGGGGCTGAAAAAGAGGCTTTTATAAACGCACAAGAAAGAGGGCTTGAAGACTTAAAAGCTAATGAAGGACAAGATATTGTTGTGCAGATAATTCAAGAACAGAGAGCGGAAAAAGGACCTAGAGTATCGAGATTTTTGCAGTTGGCCGGAGAATATTTGGTTTTTTGTCCTTATGGTAGCGAGATAGAAATATCTTCGAAAATTGTTGATGAGGACAAAAAAGAAGAGTTGTATAATTTGGTTGCCGAAAGCTGCCAAAGTGGTGGATGGATTATTAGAACACTTGCAGCAGAAGTTGGGCATGAAGATATCATAAAGGAAGCAAAAAAATTGGAGGCTGTTTTTGATAATTTGTTGCTTGAGGCAAAAAAGGCTAAGGCTCCGAGTAGATTGTTTGTAAAAGATAATGTTTTGGAAGAGTTTATAAATAGAAATAAAGATACTTTGCAAAAGATTGTGGTTGATAATCATTTGACACAAGAAAAAATAAAAAATTTGGTTGAAACCGAATATTTGACAAATAATTTTGATCAATACGGCATAGAAGAAATGCTTGAGGAGGCTTTGCATAAAATAGTAAAACTTCCGTGCGGAGGCAGAATTATCATAGAAGAAACTAATGCTTGTGTGGTTATTGATGTCGATAGCGGCCAGGGGGTTGCTCAAGGCGGTTTGGGAAGACTTAATCAAGAAGCCGCGTATGAAATTGCCAAACAGATTGTTTTGCGCAATTTAGCAGGAAAAATTATAATTGATTTTGCAGGAATTGCAGAATTTAAATTTTTGAAATATGCTATGGATATTTTGCAACAAGAGTTACAAAATGATGTCTCTAAAACAAAAGTATTAGGGCTTAGTCGAGCCGGAAATGTTGAACTATTAAGAATAAGAAGACGTCCGACTTTGTGTGATTTGTTGTCGGAAGAATGCCCGACTTGTAAAGGAACAGGAAGGGTTGAAAAATGAAATGTCCTATTTGCAAAAAAGAAGTAGCCGATATGAAATATCGTCCTTTTTGTTCTAAGCGATGTGCCGATATAGATTTGGCAAATTGGTTTAATGAAAAATACAGTTTTGCCGCTGAAGAAGTCGACGAACAAGATTTGGAAGATATTACTAAAGCAACGGAAGAAAACAGTAAAAATTAATTTTTCTCGGTGTTTTCGCTTTGGTCTTCTTCCTCAAATTCAGAATAATCATCTTCTGCTTCGTTGGGATCATAGCTGATGCCGAGTTTGGCCAACATATCATCATTAATATCTTCGCGCTGGGCAACAATCCAATCGGGTACATTGGGCGCCGCGGGAATCGAAGCAAGAGCTTTCATTTTGGGATCTAGGTACCATCTTGGCGAATCGGCCATAATCGGGCGGTCGATATAACTTTGCATTAACACAACTTGTTTTAGCATCGGTAAACTTAGGAGTTGGGTGGTGGAAATTACCGAAACACCCTGTAGTTGATAGCTGACGTTTTTGGCAAAAGGGTTGGCTCCTTTGGAAAAAGATCCTTCGTTTTTGGAAAAAGAGGTGGTTTGAACCGTTTTGTTGCCAATCATCTTGGAAAAACGCTGCGCCGTTTGCTCGTTGTTTTGGGATAAAATAATTTTGCAGGCGGTGGTTGAGATAACCGTTTCCAAATCATCTTTGCCGTATTTGCCGGAGATTTGGCCTAAGTCTTGGCCAATCAACAAATAAGAAACTTTTTGCCCACGTCCTACCGCCGGACCGTCAATAACCGCTTTGAGCTTGGGCATGGTCGGAAACTCGTCCATGACAAACAGACAGGCAAACGGTCCCATTTTACCGTCGGTTGGGTTAACAAAGTTGGGTGTGTTGGCAATCAGATAGGATGACATCAGATCTATAAAGGTACCGGAAATAACGCTTAATGCTCTGGCATCTACCTGGTTGACCGATAAATAGACCGAAATAGGCTTAAATTCGCCGGTAATCGGGTCTTTGAGGCCACGTAAGTCTTTGAAGTTGATGTCAGAAAAGCTGGTGCGGGCAACCACGGCCGAGTTTTTGAAAATACCAATACCGGCAAAAGCGGTTGACAGAACAGAGCCTCTTTCTTTGTCGGGCATGGAGCTTAATTGACTAAGCTCAACAATGGAACGTGCCGAGTAGCCAAATTTGCGGGCTTCATCAATGGCTGCTTCTAGCAAATCGCGCATCGGATCGGCCATGGCCGCCATTTGGTCGCCTTCGTCCATGCGCCGTTTGATGTCTTGTGATTGTTTGATTTGTGCCTCGGTTATCCATTCCAAAATCATGGCAATACAGGCCTCGTGCCCAATCCATTTCTCGGGCAAGAGAGCCCAGGTGCCAATAGGGAGATAGTTGTCAATATTAATCGAGTTGGAACGCAAATTTTGTAAGGCTCTTACTGCCATTGGGTCGTTCATTTCAAGATAGTATCCCTCTAAAACTTTTTTGTCTTCTTCATCAAGTTTGCCTTCATATACGCGGCCGATAAAATAGTCGTTGGCACGGGCTTTTTCACATTTGGATACGATAAAATGAATAAATCCGGTTAAGGCCGCGCGACCGGTCTTGGACCAGTGGGGATCGGCTCCGCCTTTGGGATCTTCTACCAAAACGTTACACATAGAATCAACATACATATCACGGCTTGGGCCCGGTGCTGGAATGGCTGTCGGAGATAGAGGATTCCAGCTAGGGTAATAGATACCTTCCGCTGGATTGTCTTCCATGCCCCAGTTGATGATGAAAACAGGACCGACTTTGGCTCTGGCTCCTGAAGTGGAAAAGCAAAGCTCGGGTTTGGGATCGTTTACCACAATGCTCATATTAGGAGAATTGAAAATAGTCGGAATAACCACTCCTGCCGTTTTACCAGTGCCAGGAGGTGCACAACACAACACCGATAAGGTTTCGTTCATGCGTAATAATTTGCCTTTGAATTTGCCGACAACAATACAAAAACCATCGAGCAAACCCATCTTTTTTATGTCATTCATCTCGGCAAGGCGCGCCGAACCATGGATGTTGGACTGAAAACGGTAGGGATTGGTTACAACTCCTATAATAAGACCTGTCGGAAAACTGATAAAAGGCAATATAGGTATCCATAAACTAACAGAAAAAGCTCCATTGTAATTTAGAAGCTGTTTGAACCAAACCCAATAACGATTGTAAATAAAACCGCTTTTATTGAAAACTAAAGAGAAAAACTTAGAAATATCATTGAAGCTTTCTTGAGAAATGCCGTTGCCTATAAGATAGGCTAAAGGCATGGAGATAAGCGCTAGAATTATGGTAACGATAACCGAAAGGGTTACTGTTATTACCATCCAGCGTACGGCGCTGTTATATTCTTTCCATTCTTCTCCTTCTTTTTCTAATGCCATTTTTGCCTCTTTATGTTTTTAAGCAAGACGTCTTATCAATTTTTTTATCTTATCCAAAACCGCTTTGTCAACACTTCCGTCTGCTTCTTCAAGTGTTTTGGCAAATAAAGGTATTTCTTTGGGGGTGCCGCGGTCGATACGTGTAACTTTTACACCAAGGTCGCTCCAGATATCAAACATATCTTCAGCATTTATGATATTACCTATTTGCTCAATGACAAGAGGTGTTATTTCAAAAGAAAGCTCAGCTTTTTTTAGTTCTTCGTCAAGAATTTCGCGCGCAAGGCTAATCTTTCTGACTGGTGAAATGCGATGTGAGCTTTCAGAAAACCACAAGGGTTCCTCATCGTTAAAGCGCTCTTCGTCGGCAAGCCAGTCTCCTGGTTCTTTATCATTAAGGCAAAGGCAAATTTGGTTTTTGGACACCCCCACAAAATCAATAAATGTGTTTTTAATGGTGGCTCCGGTAATAACTTCATAGCCTTTTTGTTTGATGATTTCAAAAGAAGAGTTAACGCTTCCGCTTTTTTGTTTGTTTTGAGAGGGTTTGTTTTGGAAAGCGGTCTTGGGGGCAGGATGATAAGAAGATTCTTGGGAAGATGGTGAAGCGTTTTCTTCGCGAGAAGATGGTGTCTCAACGTTAGGGGTGGTTTGCGGAACGGAAGGTTCGGCAAATAAATCAAAATCAACCGGATCTGTATCACCGAGATCAAACAGAGAGTGAGAAAATTCTTTGGGTTCGGGAGCTGGCGTCTGCGGTAGAGGAATAGAGGCTTTTTGCGGAACAGAAATTCCGGATAGGACTGCTTTGCGATTTTGATCAAATGCGGAAATATTGCGAATTGAGCTTTCTTCTAAGGGCGGGCGAATACTTTTGGGTCGAATTTCTTTGTAGGATTTTTTCTTTTTGACAACTTTGACAGAGGCCGAAGCTGTTATTTTTTCAACTTGTTGGCCAAAAAGACGATTGAAAACCTTAAACGGAAGAGTGCTTAAAAAACTAAACAGCAGCCCCCAGCGAAGACTACTTAAAGCGGCCCAAACCGTTATCCAAACCGGAAGGGCTGTTATAATAATCAAAACAAAAGCCCATTCTTTGGGTTCGTCAATAATCCAGCCAGATAACCAGAGATTCCACGCGTGAAGCCAGTGAGTCTGGCGGAAAATGTCAAAATGCCAATTGGTGAGCAAAATAACGCGAATACCTTCGATGAAGAAAATACTCCAACAAAGGCCTACTAAGCTTATTCGCAACAAAATCAGCAAGGGTTTCAACAAAAATCTCCCGATTATATTCTTCTTGGTATAGTACTCTTAAATTGGTTAACAATAGTTTAGTTTTTTATTTCTTGAGATAATTTTTTGGTTATTTCCGAGCGGATGCTACCCGCTTCTTCCGATTTTTGAGGTTTGATGGATTCTATCTCGTTTTTGATGTCTTCCACAATCTGTTTGGAGTTTTTTAGGTTTTTTATTATTATGCGCTCCGGTTGTTGGGGTTTTTGGGTGGCACAAAAACGAGTAAGCAGTCCAACTAAGGCTTTGAAATAGTTTATCTTAAGAGATATAATAAAGCCTGTAAACCACAAGAAAGGTAACAAAAACAAAGAAAGCAACAACAAAAGGTCAGAGGCTGTTTTTATAACCCCGCCATGATTCCAAAAAGAAGACAATATGTTCCATGAAGCGGAAGATAAAAAATTAAAATTCCAGATTTGATAAATCAGAATATTAGACAGATATATAAACAAAGGTGTCCATATAACAAAGATTGAAAGACCTCGGATAAACTTAAGTATTTTTTTCATTAGTTTCTTCCGCCTCTTGATTTGTATAAATTAGAAATATCTTGCTTGTCAGGAGATTTTGTTTTAATCGATTTTTTTATGTTGTTTAACAAAGTGCGTCGTTTTTCAATGTCTTGGTTTGTTTGACCAAGCTCTTTTGTGAGCAAATCAAGATTGAACATGGCGCCAGCATATTTTTCGCCCGGATCAAGGTTTTTGTATTCGCTCAACAGAGTTTGATTTTCGGATTCTTGGATGTTGGTTTTGCCGCTATAGATGGTTAAAATTTTATCTTCAAGAGGTTGTTTGTTTCCTTGCTCGCCACGTTGTTTGGAGGAAGAAGCCATTTCTTCGGCCGTTTTAATCAAAGATTCACGAGATGGGACATCTTGGCCTTGGCGGCGTTGTTGTTCAAGCTTTAGAAAGATATAAGAGGCCTCACATTGAGATTTCTTCATAAAAGCTTGATATTCTTGGGCGTTGCTCAAGGCTGTGTTGTTTGGATCTAAACGAGAAAGTTCTAGAAATTTGTAGGCTCCGTAATGTTCGGCAAATAAATCTTTTTGCGCTAAAAGTTGGCGCTCGGCAGGCAACATTTCAAGATTTTTAAGCTGACGGGTGCGGATGGTATCCAGAGCATCACTGAATTCTTTGTTTTTAGTTTTTGTTTTGGTAGGCTTGCCGTTGGTTTTAATATAATCTTCTTCATATTCTGTTTGTTGAACAAACCAGGATCTTATTTCAGGTTCGCGGTTGGGAAATTGTTTATTTAAATAGGCAAATTGTTCTTCACGGATGTTTTCGCGAAAGTTGAGTAGCTGGTTTTTGATATCAACAGTTGAAGATATTTCGTTAAAAGGTTTAGAGGAACTTCCAAGCTCTATGATTTTGTCATCACCAATTACGGCGTTGTTGGTGACAAGTCTTTCCATGTAGTGAAAGAGGGTTTCTTTTCGAGGGTCATTGGAGATTAAGGCCTCTATACGTCTTTGATGGGTGTTGGTATTGGTGGTATAAGCGTTAACAAAGTTGTTAAAGATTTGCTGATTTGTGTTTGAGGGCGTAGGATTATTGGGTGTGGGTGAATTGGGTTGGTTGTTTGACGGAGGAGGAGTCCCTTGCTGGGAAGAATCTTGCTCTTCGCGGTTGAATAATTTTTCTTTGAGTTTTTTCCAGCCGGGTTGTAAAACATTGTGATAGGCGGCGGACGACATTTCATAACCGACAATTCCTACAAAACCGGCTGCTTTGTTGCCAGCCCAGGCGGCAGAGGCCAAAATAACCTCTTTCATAAGATAGTCGATGATGTCGCCTTGCTCAATTTTGAAATTGTCGTCATCTTTTTTGTGGCCCCAATCAGGATCGCGGGTCAGCCTGTCAAACATACCGACGTCTTTTTCGGAAATGTCTTTGGGGTTGTTTTTTTTATCAAGCAGTTTGCTAATCCTTTCGTGCTCAACCGGATCAAGAAACTCCATGTAGTTTTTGAGCTCGTCCTCGTCAGTTAAAGACATAATTTCTTCATCGGTTTTGTGGGCCGGAATATTCTTAAAATTGCTGATTTCTTGCGGGACAGCAGAGTTTTCATAAGCGGTGTTGATATCTTGCTCTATTTGGTCTCGCCCGGATTGCTCATCAGATGATGAGGCGAGAACATCGGAAGCAAAGTTTTTCATTAACTCTTTGGGAGCAAGCTCTTTATCCAGCTGATCTTTAGAAAAATTACCTTTCTTATCGGGGTTAATACCTCTTTTGGCGGCAATAATGTCAACTGCGGCTTTATAATCGTTGATTTGGTTTTGTGATGGAGAAAAGTTTTTATCGGTGGTGGCGCGATACATTGCTACAGAGGCTTTGAGCAAGCGAGAAGCACGCTCTTGCGCAGGAAGAGCAGTTATTTGCTGAACTAAGGGTTTTACATTCGCTGTAGTTTGGCTTTGATTTAGGCGCGAAGAGACAGAACTGCGAACATTGTCGGCAACGGTACGTGGAGAAGAATTTTTATTAGCCATGACATACACCCTTTGTATAAAAGTTGGTTTTTTCTATATTATCTGTATTATAACAACATTTTTGTTTTTTGTCTATATTTTTGCACAATTTTTAGGCTTTAAGTTTTTTTAGGAATTTTCCAAGCTGCCTGTTTACCCTAAAACCGTCTTCAGGTTTGGTTTTTATCATGCCAAAAAAACGTGGCGGAATTTTGTCAACTTGAATTGGAGCAAAGGTGGCCGGATTGTTTTCGAGGATTTTTTTGGCTCCTTCGGGGTCTTTTCGCAGGGTCTTGAAAAAGTTGTTAACCAGCATATCGGCATCAATCGGAAAGTTTTTGGCTCGAATGGCTTGGACATATTTGCGCATCTTATCAAGACGTTGTTGTTCTTCTTCAAAAATCTTTTTTTGTATTTTGTGTTTTTCATAGTTTACTTTGCGTAAATTGTAGGCTATCTCGCAGGATTCAAGCTCAATCAAGGTTTCAACATAGGAAATAAGAGCTGATTGAAGATTGGTATCTGTGGTCTTTTCGGCAAAAGAAAGAATTTGTTCGTCCGTGGCGTTTACCGGAAGAGAAGACAAACGTGTGGGTTGGGCAGCAATTAAAATCTCCCAACAATTCAGGATGTCTTGATTGATGTTTTGGCTTTTGGACGGGCGAAAGCGTGGCAGTAAATCCGATGAGCGGAAAAAAAATGATGGAATGGTTATGTTTTCTTGTTCGCCACAGGCCGTAACCGCAGTAATAAATTCATTATAGGCGTTGAAAAGTCGAAGTTCTTCGGGGGCCAGTTTATCAATATTTTCATCATGAAATTTGCTGATAACATCGGTTACGGAAACAGCTGGTTGAGAGGTGTTTTGTTCAGAATAACAGCTGGTGTTTTCTTTTTCGTCTTCTTGTTCGGCAAGAGCATCCTCGGCATCTTGCAATTGCGAGGCAATAAAATCGTCTAAGAGTTTGTCAAAATCATCGGAAGGTGTGGTATCGGCCATGAAAGAGCTCCTAATTGAGAGTTAGGGTTGAGATAATGCTTTGATTTTTTGTGTCAAAGGTGATTATGCGGTCGGAAAGTCCGCCGCCTTTGATTAAAAGATAAAGTTCGTTGTCGTTTGATGACAAAGCGGCAATATAGCTTCCTTTGGTTTGGTTGAGGTTGACGGTGCTTGCTTGGGCCGGAGAAGATATATGAGATGTTTGTTTGTAAAGGAGACCCAAAGCATAAAGCGTCCCAAAAACAAGCAAAAAAGTCATAATGAAGACAACTATTTTTATTATCTTAAGCTTATCCATAAAAAACCTCTCTTGCAAGTTTGTTTTTTTGATTTATTATGTACGGATATGTTATTTGGAAAGCAAGAAAAACAAAATGCCGCACGCTAATGTTTATAACACGCCAATAGTTAATAAAGATTTTAAGGCTCAGAGAATTGATAAATTTTTGTCGGAGTGTTTTAAGGATATATCAAGATCGCAAATTCAACGCTTGATTGAAGCGGGGAATGTGGTTTGTGATGATATTACAATTGTTGATAACGCTTATAAAGTCAAAGAAGGAGAATCTTTTTGTTTAACCGTTCCATCGCCTGGCGAGGCAATACCTGAACCCCAAGATATTCCGCTTGATATTGTTTATGAAGATGAGGATATTGTTGTGGTTAACAAACAGGCCGGAATGGTGGTGCACCCTGGTGCCGGAACTCCTGATAGAACTCTGGTTAACGCTTTGTTGTATCACTGTCATGATTTGTCGGGAATCGGCGGAGTGATAAGACCGGGAATCGTTCATCGAATCGATAAGGAAACTTCGGGTATTTTGGTGGTTGCCAAAAATGATAATGCGCACAAAGCTTTGTGTGAGCAGTTTGCTGAACACTCAATTGAGAGAACCTATTTTGCTTTTGTTTTCGGTGTGCCTTGTCCTACAAAAGGTACAATAGAGGGAAACATCGGTCGCAGTCCGTATGACAGAAAAAAAATGGCGGTGGTTAAAATCGGCGGTAAACCTGCAATTACACACTATGAAACAATTAAGGATTTTAAAAATCTGGCGGCGCTAATTAAATGTAATTTGGAAACCGGAAGAACTCATCAAATCAGAGTGCATATGGCAAAAATTGGAAATAATCTTATTGGTGATAAACTCTATGTTAAAACAAAGAAGATTACTCTCAAAACCGCTGATGAAAAAGCAAAAGAGTTTGTAAATAATTTTTCACGTCAAGCCTTGCATGCTCAGTGTTTGGGTCTTATTCACCCAAAAACGGGAGAAAAAATGTTTTTTGAGGCCCAAATGCCTGATGATCTGAGAGAACTTGATGCTAAGTTGAGGTTTTTGTAAGTTTAAATACACTGTTTTTATAGCCTATAGAACTAAAGAATAGGTTGCAATTTACGGGGCTGTCTATACAGTTGTTTTCGGTATTGTTTTGCCGGACTGTTTCTGGACTTGGACTATCGGACTGTTGATAAGTTTTGGTTACAGGAGAGTTTAAGATGGAAAAAGTCTTGGCCTTGAGCGGTATAGATTTTTCGCCCGAAATTAATATGGCCCGCTATCTGCAAAAAATAAGAACATTCCCTATTTTGTCCCCAGAAGATGAATATGATTTGGCGGTTAAATATCAGAAAACAAAAGATAAAAAAATTGCTAAAATTTTGATTACCTCTCATCTGCGTCTGGTGGTAAAAGTCGTTGCTAAATACAGAGGTTATGGATTGTCTTCGGCCGAGATGATATCTGAAGGAAATATCGGATTGTTGTACGCCATCGAAAAGTTTGAACCGGAAAAAGGTTTTAGGTTCTCAACTTATGCTCTATGGTGGATTAAAGCCGCTATACAAAAATATATCCTTAATTCTTGGTCTTTGGTTAAAATAGGTACAACCGCAGCGCAAAAAAAGTTGTTTTTTAATTTGCGCAAAATTAAAAACAAGCTTAATCTTAATGATGACCGTGATCTCTCTCCTGATGTTTTGGGAAAAATAGCCGGATCTTTGGACGTTAGTGTGCAAGAGGTTACAGATATGAATATTCGTCTTAAATCTCACGATGGTTCTCTAAACAGCGTGGTGGATGCTTCCGGGGACAGTAATTCCGAATGGATGGATTTTATTGCCGATTCAAAGCCTAATCAAGAGGAGGTTTTGGCTTATAGCGAAACCATGAAGTATCGCCGAGGATTGTTTAACAAAGCTTTGATTGTTTTAAATAAACGTGAAAAAGATATATTGTTTAAACGTCGGCTGATGGATAAAGCGTTTACGCTGGACGATCTGAGCAAAGCCTACGGTATATCTAAAGAAAGAGTTCGTCAAATCGAACTTAATTCAATTAAAAAAATTCGTAAAGCTATCGAATGCGGTGTCTAATCAGTGTTCTTCGGGTAAAATGTTTGCCCAATTTTCAGCAAGTTTTTCAAGTTTGGAGTTAATTACTTTTAGGCGGTGCTGACTTGAGTTTTTGAAAATAAAGACAAATATATCAGGAAGAATATAATACAGAATTACTCCTAGGGCTGCTCCTCCAAGCATTATTATAATGTTAAAAATATTTGAGGAAACAGAGAAAATCTGATCGCTGCTTATTTGATTAAATAGGTTGTTTAGGCAAATCATTACACCTGAAATGTTGAAACAGCCAACAGTGGTGATTTTGGTTAAGTTTTTGGTGTCTGTGAGTATGAGTGTAAGGGTGGGAAGAAGGCCAATAGTTAAAACTATAACTATTGGAAATACCGTAAAACCAACAATCATAAGGCTTAAAAATAAAAAAATCTTTTGGAAAAGATTGAGCTTTTTTTTGCCAGTTTTTTGAGGCTGTTTTGATGATGGAATTTTAGGTGTTGGTTTGTTCATTGAATTATCCAATATATTAAGCTGAAAATAAAAGCACTCAGCATGGTTAAAACTGCCAAAATCGAAGAAAATCTTAGGGCTAAATCCTTGGCTTCGTCTTCAATTTTGGAATCGCCAGAAAGAATTTTGGCTTTCTCTGTTAGCAAAAAATTAGCGGTTTTCAGCGCTTCGGAAAAGTCTGTCTTGTCGCGAGACCGAGCGTCTTCATTTTCCAAAATGTCTACAATAGATATAATTTTGCCGGTTTTGGAAATTTGAAGTAATTCCTTTTCAAGATATTTTTGATATTTGATGTTGTGATAGCTTTGAATTATCGGTTTTGATACCGTTATAAGCCATTGGGTCAAATTGCTTAGTTGGGCAGGTCCGTTTTTGTTTTGAATGTTGGCATAGAGCCTGATTACCGCACCTATCTTTAAGGCTTCGTTGCTGGAATTGATATCTATTAAGATACCATCAATCTTTTTTCCCATTTTGCAGCGCAAGTATGCTATGATGTTTTTATCAAAAGGAAGTGTTTGATAATCCCCTTTGAAGCGATCAAGTGCTTTTAGTAAACGAGACGGGCTTTTGACAAAGGTTGTTCCTATCAGCGGACTGATACAAGGAAGATCCTCGTCAAAATCATACATAATGCGGTCAAAGCCATAGCCATAGTCATTGCGAGAAATGTAAAGTTTGAAATCTCCGGCATTGGACGGGGCTCTTAGTGATGGTTGCTCTTGATACCATAGTTTGATAATGTCCGAGGCTATCAAAATTTGTAAAGATGATAACGAAATATTATTTCTTTTGTGATAAAATACACTCTTAGCTAAGGAGCCGGGAAACAAATAAAAATCGCCGCATTTTAAAGGTAAAGAACAATCTAGATAAATGCAAAGACGAGCAAGAAGCAAAGTCTTGTCAGGGTTTTCTTTTTCGGCTAAAATTTGCTTTTCAATTTTGGTATAAAGTTTTTCATTTTCAAGTCCTGATTTTACCCATTCAAGCAGTTTACCGCTTTGGATAACTTCTATGCCAAAATCTGGATGGCATAACATATTTATGGCTGCGCTTTTGCGGTTATAACACTTTTCGCCGTTGATAATCAAGGCTCGGGTTGATGATTCGGAGGTGTCTGTGGTTATGAAGGAAGATGTCCTGCTGTCGTAATAATGGTATAATTTGTTATAATCGCAGCGGTTTTCGGCATTGTCATCAAGTAGAGAACGTAAAACTATGGTTATTTGACTGTTGATTTTTTCGTTGTTGGATAAAAAACTAAAAGAAGAGTTTTTTAATTTTTGGCGAATCATCTCTTTGGAAGACAGCTCGGAGTTAATTTCGTGATTTAGAGTGATTCCTAAAAGAGCGACTCCTGCGCTATATAAATCATTTTCAAGCTGACCATCTCCGCGGGCATAAGGTTGGCAAAGCATGTTTTCCAATGTCTCATAGGTGTCCGGTTGATAAAGTCCGGGAAAACATGCTAAACAATCACCCAAAACCAGTTCTTTGCGCGAAGTATCTTTGTAAAAAATATTGTTGAGGCGAATGGCTCGGTGTGTAAGGCCAAAGGTTTTTAGCACATCGCAAGCAGAAAGGATTGATAAAGACAGGGATTTAAATGTTTCAATGGTTATCTTTTCCCCGGCACTTTCAAAAGAATCTGCTCGCGGTCCGGTGGGTTTGTTATAAATAAGAGCAATAGTCTCAAATCCATCTTGAGCGGTTATTGTTCCGTATTCTACTAATTTGAGGATGTTGGGAGTGTCGATTGATTTCATGTACGGAAGATAGGATAGGCGCGGCGATGTGTCGCGACTGCAAACCAGAGCAAAAAGATTGCGTTGGGGATTTACGTTGTCTTTAACCTCGTATGCCAGAGCCCCGTTACTGTCTAGCTGGGGGAGAGGCTGATTAAAACGAATTTCAAAACGCTCTTTTAATAAAAAACTGCTGCTGGCGGAAGACTTCGCTTGTTCTGTTGTGTTTTCGGCAAGTTCTTCCCGTTTTTCTTCCTCGCTCATTTTTCCTAACTTCCTATAATTTACACGGATATTTTATTTTGTAACAGAATATTCTTAATAAAAAGCAAATTTTTTGGCATTGTTTTTTTGAAAAATAGGTTTTAATATTCTAGGTATTATAAACGGATAAAAAATGATAAAACAAAAAAATGACATAATACAAGATTTGGAGGGAAAAGATAATCTTCTTCCTTCGAAAGATGTTGATTTGCAAATATTGAAAGAGGCAAACAACTATAATGTTGATTTGGATCTTTTAGAAAAAATACCTACAGTTAAAAATGACAGAAAAAAATTTGTAAAAAATTTTTCGGATTCTTGGAAAAATCTTGATGTAAAATTATCCGATATTGTCAATTTTTTTATATCTTCTTCCGAAAGACCTGCTTTTTTAATCAGAGATGATAAGCTGATATATATAAATCAGGCTGCTCTGCGAATGGTGGAAGCAGAATCCGATAAAGACGTGATTGGCAGAAATTTCTTGAATTTGGTTGCTACACAAGAGTGGAATTTATTAGTTGAAAATATCGGCGAAATGCTTACAAATGCCAAAGTGCTGCCTATTAGTATTGTTTCTAAGAACGGAAAAATCCGAAAAGTAAATTTTCAGGCTATTTATTTATCGGAAATTGAACATTTTTCTTTTATTTTGCTGGGTGAACACATTAAAAAAGAGCGTAAGCCGGCGTTTAATAATTTATATGATGATTTGACAGGGCTGCCTAATTTCTTTCTGTTTGAAGACAGAGTTCATGTTGCGGTATCTAATGAAAATGCCAAGGAAAATGCTAAAGATCAAACAATGATTGCTGTGGCCGCAATTAGTATTAACAACTTAGAATCTTTTCGTAAAATGCATATTGAAGAGCTGGTCGTAAAAAAAATTGCTAATAATTTGGTGCTTAATCTAAGCAAAAGAGCAACGGTTGCATTGGGGTTGAAATATGACTTTTGGGTGATGTTGCCGGACTTGAAAAATAAAGCTGAAGTTAATCATGAAATTAGGCATATTTTTGAAATTTTGGATGAGGGTGTAAGCGATAATTTTACTCGTCATGAATTGTCTTTTTCCATCGGTGTTAGCTCTTTTCCGCAGCCAGCGCATTCGGCAAAAAAAGTAATCGAACAGGCCATTGCCGCTATTAAAGTAGCTCAGACAGCAAATAGAAGTACTATAGAAGTTTATGCTGAGGAAATATAAAAGCCGCTTAATAAAAGCGGCTTTTATTGTTGTAACAAGAAAACTACCGGCTAGGCCGGTAGTTCCAAAAAGCTTACAGCTTTACAGATAAAAAACTCCTTTGCTAGAATAAAGCGACGGTCTGGCAACTGTCTACTAAAAAGCAAAGGAGTTTTT
>CALXUO010000052.1 GCA_944391695.1 uncultured Alphaproteobacteria bacterium | reverse complement strand
TGTCGCCTAAATATACTTTGCGAACTTCCTCGTTGGCAATAATTTCTGACGGAGTTCCTTCCATCAGAACGGTACCACTGTGCAATATATATGCTCGGTCGGTGATATCTAAGGTCTCACGTACGTTGTGGTCTGTGATTAAAACCCCAAGACCACGGTGTTTTAGTTGGGAGACCAAGTTGCGAATCTCGTTTACCGCAATCGGGTCAATACCTGCTAAAGGTTCATCCAGTAAAATATAGTTAGGTTGGCTGGCCAAGGCTCTGGCTATCTCAAGACGACGTCTTTCTCCGCCGGATAAGGCTAAAGCCGGTGATTTGCGGAGATGGTCTATCGAAAATTCATTAAGCAGTTCTTCAAGCATGTTTTCACGGCGGCTTTCGTCCTCAATTACCATTTCCAGGATGGCTTTGATGTTGTCTTCAACACTTAAGGTTCTGAAAATTGAAGCTTCTTGTGGAAGATAGCCTATGCCTAGGCGGGCACGACGATACATCGGCAAAGTGGTGATATCTTGTCCGTCTATGTGAACATCGCCGTAGTCCGGAGTTATAAGACCTGTTACACAATAAAAACATGTGGTTTTGCCGGCGCCGTTTGGACCTAATAAACCGACTGCTTCACCACGGCGTACATATAAAGAAACATTGCGCAAAACCGGGCGTTTTTTATAGCGTTTGCCAATGTTAAAAACTTCTAATTTAGCGTCAGGCGAAAAATTTGTCATTATAATTATTCCTTCTTCTTTTGTTTGAATACGCCGCTGACACGGCCGGATTTGCTGCCTGAAATAATTTTGCTTATACCGGTGTTAAGATCAGTCTCGGCCTCGGATCCTTTTAAAATATTGCCATTTTGATTAATAACCACGTCATCAAACAATTTTATTTTGCCTGCTTGGGCATAATATGTCCCTTTAAGCGCCGTTACTTGTGCGTCTTGAGAAATGATTTTGACATTTTGTGCGATATCTATACGGTCTAAAATCATCTTATCTTGAGCATCTTTTATAAAATAGGCGGTCATAAGGTCGGCATAAACTTTGTTGCCTTTGGCATCAGTAGCAATTACTCCATCACGGGCAACGGCTTTTTGCTCACTTTGGTAGTAGGTAATGTCGCCTTTGGCGGTAATCTCAGCGTCGGCCGTTTTAATGCGGGACGGTGTTCCTTTGAGCACCGCGCTGTCGGTGTTGATGTCATAGATAAGGTTGTTGCCGAAGGCTTCGGCTTGCGGAGAAACGAGGTGAACATTATCAAAAGCTTCAACGCGAGATAATTTGTTTTTGATTTTGGGGTTATAATAGCCAATCAAAGTTTGGGCTTTGATGCTTAAGTCATCTTTGGTAGCAACAGCGTTGCCTTTGGCAACCATCTTTTGCTCAAGTTGGTAATACTCCACTCCGTCATCGGCATTAAGCGTAATATCACCGGCTTGGGCTGTTGAAGATGCCAGAATAATAATGGTTGCAAGTGCTAGGCGTGAAATCATCAGGTTATTCCTTTTTTAAGCTTTCTTCGTCGATAATTATTGTTGTTTTGCCCACAAATGTCAAGGTTTTGTATTGGGTGGAAAATTCAAAACCTTGGGCTTTTATTTGCCCTAAAAAACCATCTCCGCTAACCGGTTTGTCAGAGTAACCGCGGGAGTCGTTGAAATTAAAAAAAGCCTGAGTGGTTCGGATTGACATACCGTTGCTATAAAAGGCTTCAACTTCGGGACTAAGTTCCAGTAATGCTTTTTGCTGATCATAGAATCCTTGAGGCGCTTGGATGCTAATCCATTCGTTGTTGTCAAGAGGAAGAATGGCTTGGGGGGATACTAGGTCATATTGCTTGGAACCAGCAGAAGTTTCTTTGATTTGTTGAGATGTAAAATTGTTAACCCGATTTTTGTCGTTGGTTACATAAATCGTGGTATTTTCAATATTCATCTTTTCTATATCGCCGCGGCCGATTGCAAAATCAAGCGTAAAATCCCTGGCTTCATCTTTGAGAGAAGGAAGCACCAAAAGTGTTACAACCAAGATACCCGCAATTCCTGGAAGAGCGAGCTTTGCTAAAGTAACAAGACGAGTGTGTTTGCCAACAGAAGGTGCTTTATCCTTCTTTGTGATGCGAAAATATTTGTCTATTTCTTTTGGTTCTAGCAAGTTGTTATGCAACCCCGGCGCGTAAACAATCGTGAATGTGAATAATTCCGATTGGTTTGTTATCTTGAACGACAAACAGTTGAGTTATGCCTTTGCCGGTGTTGTTCATGGCATTGAGCGCTTCAACCGCCAGCACATCGGGAGAGATGGTCTTGGGGTTTGCTGTCATGACTTCACTGGCTTTTTTGTTCATGATATCGGCAGAGAGCCAACGACGCAAGTCACCGTCGGTTATAATGCCGGTTAAGATTCCGTCTTTATTTATAATGCCAACGCAACCAAGCATTTTTGAAGTCATAACCAGTAAGGCATCATGCATCGAGGTATCTTCGTTGACCAGAGGAATTTCTTCTCCGGTGTGCATCAAATCGGCAACGCGCTGCAAAATGGCGCCCAGTTTGCCGCCGGGGTGGCGTTGTTTGTAGTCGGTTTTGCTGAAACCTTTGCGCTCCATTAAGGCAACCGCCAAAACATCTCCTAAAACCAAAGTAGCAGTGGTTGATGATGTGGGAGCAAGCCCTAAGGGACAAGCCTCGCCGTCATCAGGCAGTTTTAGTAAGATGTCACCTGATTTGCCAAGAGAGCTTTGCGGGTTTTTGGTGATGGCAATCAACGGAATGCCAAAACGTTTGCTGTAGACCAAAATATCCGACAATTCTTTGGATTCACCACCGTTGGATATGGCAATGACAACGTCGTCTTTGGTCAGCATGCCTAAATCACCATGGCTTGCTTCTCCAGGGTGAACAAAGAAAGAAGGAGTGCCGGTTGAAGCAAAAGTGGCGGATATTTTGCGGCCAATGTGGCCTGATTTGCCCATGCCGGTAACAATCACACGGCCTTTGGTGTTTTGCAATAAATCAAGCGCTTTGGTGAGGTTGTCGTCAAACTCGTTTTCCATCATCTTAAGTGCTTCAATCTCTTTCTCGATGGTGCGTTTGGCAGAGGAAATATCTTTTGTGTCAGTCATGATATTAAAAGTTCTCCAGAATAAATCAGATATGGAGAAGATTAAGATTTTAATTTTAAAACGCAAGTTTTTTTTGATTCTTATGCAAGAATTAAGCCAAATCTTAAAAATTTATTTTTTTTATTTATGTGATTAAAAAGCGCTTGACTTAATTTTTTAATGAATCTAGTATGCCGAGACTCAAAAAAGGCGAGGAATCGCATTTTTGTGAGTTTTTTGTTAATAACTAATACTTTAAGGAAATTTGTGATGCCTACAATTAATCAGTTAATTCGTAAATCACGAACACCCAAAGTCAAGAGAAACAAAGTTCCGGCTTTGAAAGCTTGCCCGCAAAAA
>CALXUO010000051.1 GCA_944391695.1 uncultured Alphaproteobacteria bacterium | reverse complement strand
AGAAAACAACTGTGATTATAAGGCAAGCTGGCTGGTCGAAGAAAAAGTTTTTGATGCCGAAGGCGAATGGGCGGGTACAGCCACCTTGTATATTGAATAAAATTTTTTGCCAACCGGCGGCATATGCACATTAATTTCCGGTTGACTCTCGATATTTGTTGTATTAAATTTGACAACTGAATTAATTATCAAAAAGGTTTTAGTTTAATATGTGCGCTCAGTTTGTCATATCCATTATTTCGCGTATTATCCCCTAAGGGGGTTAGTTATTTTTTTTGCACATATCACAATCAAAAATTTTTCAAATACAAATCATTTAAATTAAGGTGTTTTAAGAAGATGAAACATTATGCAGATGTAAAGGCAAAGCCCGACTTTGTCGAGCTGGAAAAAGAAGTCCTCAATTTTTGGGACGAGGACAAAACTTTTGAAAAATCGGTCAAAAACCGCGACGGTGCTGCCGAGTTTGTGTTCTATGACGGTCCCCCGTTTGCCAACGGCACCCCGCACTATGGGCATATCATGGTGTCCTATGTCAAAGACGTGGTTGCTCGTTTTCAAACTATGATGGGCAAAAAGGTTGAACGCCGTTTGGGTTGGGACTGCCACGGCCTGCCTGCCGAAATGTCGGCCGAAAAACAGCTTGGCGTATCCGGCCGCAAGCAGATAGAACAATTTGGGGTCGAGAAGTTTAATAATTTCTGCCGCTCCGATGTTTTGAAGTACTCCGGCATTTGGGTCGAGATGTTCAAACGCATCGGCCGCTGGGTAGATTTTAGCCATGATTACAAGACCATGGATTTGCCTTTTATGGAAAGTGTAATCAACAATTTCAAACAACTCTATGACAAGGGCTTGGTCTATGAGGATTATCGTGTTTTGCCCTATTCTTGGGCCGCTGAAACCCCATTGTCCAACTTTGAGGTAAATCAAGGCTATCAAGACAAAACCGACAACGCCATCACCGTTTTGTTCAAACTTGAAAACGGCATGAAGATTTTGGTTTGGACCACCACTCCGTGGACCTTGCCGTCAAACCTGATGTTAGCGGTTGGCGAGGATATTGACTATGTCATCATGGAAGAAGCCGGCCAAAAATACATTCTTGGCCGCGCCTTGTTGCCGCGCTACAAAAAGCAGTTAGAGCATGCGGTTGAGGTTGGCTCGCTCAAGGGCAAGGATTTGGTTGGTCTTGGTTATGAGCCGATGTTTCCTTATTTTAAACATTTGAAAGACAAGGGCTGTTTCAAGGTTTTGTCAGGCGAGTTTGTCTCTACCGAAGACGGTACCGGCGTGGTTCATATTGCCCCGGGTTTTGGTCAAGACGACTTTGATGTTTGCCGCGCCTATGACGAGCATTTCCCGGTTGTCTGCCCGGTGGACGAGGCGGGCAAATTTACGGCCGAAGTATATGATTACGAAGGAAAACAAGTATTTGAAACCAACGAGCCGATAATGCTTTGGCTCAAAGAAAATGGTTTATTGGTCAAAAAAGAGCAATATACCCACTCATATCCGTTCTGCTGGCGTACCGATACCCCGTTGATTTATAAGGCGATGTCGTCTTGGTTTGTCAAAGTAACCGACTTTAGGGACGAGATGGTCAAAAACAATCAAGAGATCAACTGGATTCCTGAGCATATCAAAGACGGCCGTTTTGGCAAATGGCTTGAAGGTGCAAGAGATTGGTCAATCTCGCGCAACCGTTTTTGGGGAACTCCCATTCCGGTTTGGAAATCGGACAATCCGGCGTATCCTAGGGTTGATGTTTTTGGCTCCATTGCCGAGATAAAAGAGAAAACCGGCTTTGAGGTATCGGACTTACACAAGCCCTATATTGACGATGTTGTCTACAAAAACCCAGACGACCCCACGGGCAAGAGCATGATGCGCCGTGTTGGCGATGTGTTTGACTGCTGGTTTGAAAGTGGGTCCATGCCTTATGCGCAGGTGCACTATCCGTTTGAAAACAAGGCTTGGTTCGAGAGCCATTTTCCGGCTGATTTCATTGTCGAGGCGATGGATCAAACCCGCGGTTGGTTTTATACCTTGACCGTGTTGTCAACTGCTTTGCACAACAAGCCGGCGTTCAAGAATTGTATTTGCACCGGTCTGTTGATGGCCGAAGGCGGGCAAAAACTCTCCAAGAGGCTAAAGAACTATCCTGACCCGAACGAGGTTTTGGACAAAATAGGCTCTGACACTCTGCGGTGGTTTTTGGTATCATCTCCGGTATTAAAAGGCGGCAACCTGGCGGTTGACAAAGAGGGCAAAGAGATAGCCAAAGCCTCGCGCGAGGCGCTAATTCCACTGTGGAATGCGTTTTATTTCTTCACTCTTTATGCCAATGCCGAGAGCTATCAAGCCAAAGAGGTCTATTCTTCAACCGAGGCAATGGACAACTATATCCTCTCCAAACTCAAAAACTTGAGCGAGGTGGTAAGAAAAGGGCTTGAAACCTATGATGTTGCAATTGCCTGCAATGCCATCTCCTCGTTTATTGAAGTGCTAAACAACTGGTATATTCGCCGCACCCGCGATCGTTTTTTGGAGGGCGAGCCTTTGGCCTTTGATGTTTTGTACACGGTTTTGCTTAATTTGAGCAAGATTGCCGCACCTCTAATGCCTTTTGTTTGCGAGTATGTTTATAAGACATTAAGCGGCATGGAATCCGTGCATTTGGTAGATTATCCGAACTTGTCAGCCATCAAGTTTGATGAGAAATTGGTATCTGACATGGATTTCTTGCAAGATTTGTGTTCGGCGGCCAAATTTATCCGCGAGGAAAAGAATCTGCGCAACCGCCTGCCGCTTAGGTCGCTAACTGTTGTCGGTCAAGAGCTTGGCAAAGACTATTGCGAGATAATCAAAGACGAGCTCAATGTCAAAGAAGTCAAGTTTGACGATAATTTGAGCGCCTATGCCGACAAAAAGATTTATCTGTATACCCCGTTGTTGGGCAAATCTTTGGGCAAAGATATGGGCTCTGTCATGGCCGCCTACAAGCAAGGCAATTGGCAGCTCTCAGAAGACGGCAAACTCTTGATTGCCGGCCATGAGCTAACTTCAGATTTGTTTGAAGTAAGGCTGGAGATGAAGTCAGGCGTTGCCGCCAAAGCCTTTGCTGATAATAAGGCTTTGGTAATGCTGGACACATCTGTTACCGAGGAGCTTAAACGTGAGGGTATGGCGCGCGATTTTGTTCGTATGGTTCAAACCCTGCGCAAGGACAAAGATTTTGACATCTCCGACAGGATAGAGCTTAGCTATTCGACCGATGATAAAGAGCTGGCCAAAGCCTTGAGCGAAAATAAGGACTATATTGCCGAGCAAGTATTGGCGGTTAAAGTCAACAATACTTGTTCATCTGGTACCAATGGCGATATTGAGGGTTCAAAAATCTGCTATGATGCCAAAGTGGCTTAAAAAACAAGCCGTTTTCAATCAAAAACCCCGCTTTGAGCTCAAGGCGGGGTTTTTTTGATGATTATATAAATATTAACTTTTGCCTGTTATCATACCGGCAACATGGAAGATTTTTGTGTTTTTTAAAGAAAAATACAAAATTTTGACAAAAACACTTGCTAGTGTCTGAAAAATAGTGTATTATCTAAATAACTTAGACACAAAAACCTTTTTTCAAAGGAGATTAAACATGGTTGCTTGGAATTCGGATTGGGAAAATGAAGATAATTTAAAAGCAGAAGGTACAACTAATTTGTATCAGATTTATGTTAGCGCTAAAGATAACAAAAAAGACGATATAGCTGAAAAGATTAAAGCTATAATGACACAAAGGCTTCAAGCCGAGGTAAATGAAAACGGTATTCAAGCTATTGAGGATACCAATCCTTATGACTTGTTGGCATATACCAGAGTTATTGATAGCAAAGATTTGGAGCAAATCAAAATTACCACAAGTGAGGGTAAGGATAGCGACCTAAAAACAATAATTCAAGAAGCGGTTAGCAAAGAAATAGAGATAATTGAAGGGGAAAATGATCTTATTTCGCGTCTCAAACGCAAAGCCTTGTTGGAAGCAGCCAAACAAGTTAACGAAGGCAATACAGATGCTGTCAAAACCCTTGAAGGTGCCGCCAATGAAGAAAAAGCAGCTATTGAACAAGCCCTAGGCAATAAGAAAGAGAACAAAGAAGAAATCAGCGATGCAGAATTTACCCACTTTGACCAAGCCGAAAAGTCGGGTGCTTTGGATGATGTCTCTAAACAAGCCCAAGAAGCATTTATTGCTCGTTTGGCTGAGCTTTCGGGCTGGGATAAGATTGAAGGTCAGCAGATAATGGCCAACGACTATAAGCTTGACAGCGCTATAAAATCGCTTGATGTTTATGATGAAAAAGGCGAGCTAAATCCGCTTTATGAGCAATGTAAAGACTTGGCCGATACCATTCGGTTTGATTGTGATGAGGGATTAAGAAAATCCAATCTTGAGATGATGTTGACCATTGCCTCGCAGCGTACCACCAACAATTTCCTAAAAGATAGGGCGATGACACTCAAATACAAAGATGCCAACTCGCTTCTTGAAGCCTACAAACAAGAAATTTATAACAATTTTGAGCGCAGTGTTGTTGCTTGTGGCATTTCCACCAGCAAAGAAGCCGGAATTGTGCTAAACAACATCACCTATGACCAAGAAAAAGGCTGGAGCTATCAAGACAAAGACAATGTTGATATGTCACAAGCCATTGATGGTGTTTTAGAGGGTAAATTAAAAATCAACCCCTTGGCGATAGAAGAGGACAGGCGTCAACTTGGGCTTGAGACTGCCAAGATTGAACGTATTTTTGGGCAAAAGAACATCACCAAAGAAAAAGTTCCTTTTTATGTCAAGGCCAAAACTGCCTTTAAGAACGTAAGCAGATCCTTTATTGACAACATGATCAAACAAGGCGGTTGGAAAAAAGCCGCTCTTAACATGGCAATACTTGGTGGTGCCGCTATGGCAACCGCCAGCGGCGCTACAGCCGTTATTGCTGCAGGTGCGGCAGTATATGCCGGTTGGACGGCAGTAAACGCTTGGGTAATGCCGGTTTATGACAAAATCAGAGCCGAGATGCGCCAAAAAGGAATTACCGACAAAGAAGCAAGAAGAGTTTATCGCAAAGCTCGTTGGGCGGAAGTTAAAAAAGAAACCTATAAAGAGGAAGGTTTTAGACGTCGTGCCATAACGCGCACGATAGAGGGTGTTGCCGCCGGTGGTATTATGGCAGCCTTTGGTTTTGGAGGCAATGCCGGTAGCTGGGGCAAAACTCTATTACGCCAAGGGGTAATGGTCTTGGGCAAAGGTAGCACCTTAATAATGAGCCAAAAGCGTGAAGCTGAAGTGCTAAAAGAAGGCCAAGAAGGCGTAATGTCAATTGATTATCAAAAAAAGCTGCAAGCTGCTCAAAACAATGTTAAAAAAGACAAAACGACATTATTGGCCGTTGTTGCCGGTTCGGCATTAGGTGATGCCGTAAAAGGATTAAACGAAGCCGGTTTCTTCAGCTCTCTGTTCCATGGCAACCATACCGCAGGTCATGCAACCGACTTGAGCGATACATCCTCGGTTGAAGCCCCGGCTGCATCCGGCACAAAACTAAGTTGGTGGGCGAGATTATTTGGCAAGGGCAAAGCCCAAACCGATACCACCACGGTTAATTCCAATGTTGATACAACCGGGGTTCGTACAGCAGGTGATTCTCTTGTAGATAAAAACGGCAACGGTATTTCTGATTATATTGAACGTCCGAGAGCTGAGGCAGCATCAACAGGAGTAACTACGCCGGTCGATAGTTTGTTCCGCAACCCGGCTGATAGTTTGTTCCGCAACCCGGCTGATAGCTTGGCTCGCACCCCGGCCGACAGCGTAAGTCACGCCCCGGCTGATGGAAATGTTGCCACCGGTGGTACAGCCGCAGTTGCCGGCACCGGTGCTGAGATTATTGATACCAAAACCTATGCCTTTCCTAATGAATATAATGCAGACATGGGTATTACCAAAGCTCAATATGCTCTTTTGCAACGTTTGTATACAGCAGAAGACCTTGACAGAATGTATACCAATTTGTCATCAGATGAGGTTATGGCCAATTTTAGCAATATGACCAAAGAAGAGATATTGTTCAAATATCAAAGATTGGATGCATGGACAGATCGTGTTGACGCTCAAGGTAATTCTATCCAAGGTGCGGTACGCTATCATTATGAAGAAGAAATGACAGCACTTAACAATCTTTTGAATTGTGGTAAGCAATTAAATGCTGAGCAATATGCTGCAATTAATAAAGCTTTGGCAATGATAGATGATAAAGGTGACTACCTTGGTCCTGATAAGATCCCGACAGATAATGTTATGATAAAGGCCGATCAATGGGAAAATTGCGATGAAGGGCATATGAATCATTGGAAAATGGGCGGCCGTGTTGAAGAAACACCTGCCGCAGCTGTTGAAGAACCTACGATATCTCGTACTACACGTATAACAGAGGTTGAATCCAATATCAAAGTTTATGCAGAATATAAACCAAAAGATATCAGAGATATTGCAATCAACTTCAAATCACCGGAAGAATTAGGCTCTAAAGCTACCGCCACCTATTCAGGCACAGCTAGTGATTATGCGGTTACATCCGAAGTTCCGGAAGGATCTCAATTTATGCGTATAGGTAAAGATGGTTCAGTTCATATCTGGCAAAAAGGCGCTAAACTGGCAGATAGCGACGGCGCTATAAGTCAGCCTGGCGGTGTCGAGGTTAAACATCCGGTAGCATTAAGTATTGATCCCCAAGCGATTGAAAAGCTTGGTACTCCCAATATTACCTATGAAGCAGATACCATTTCTTTCCAATATGGCAAGGGGGCTAATGCCATTACGGTAGAAGTTGATTCCAAGACCGGTGAGGCAAATTTCTATGTCGGCAAACAAGGGTATATCTTGGATCAAGAATCGGCACGAAGTTTGGCCGAAAAGATGCGGGGAGATACTACCCGTTATCATCTAACTCCAACCGAAGAGGTTGAGAACAACAATACTCATCTTGGTAAAACTGTGGAAGATAATAAGTTTATCCGCCATAAAGAAAGACTTGAAAATGGTATAGAAAGAAAAATGGCCCAAACCGCCGAAGCCAATGGAAATACCAATCCAGTTGTCGATGAATTCGTTGTTGATAAAGCAGCTCCTGAGGTTGAATCTCAAATTATGACAGAAAGTTGGGTAAAGGGCTATAACTATGGTAATGAAATTACATTTAATTACAGTATCAACGAGGATGGTGGATTAAATGGTAATATTGAATTTAGAAATATTGCAATATCTAAAGAAGATATCACATCCGTACACGAGGCTTGTTGTCGCGCCAATGGTACTGCCGTTGATGAGTTGGGCGCAGAATATAGACATAGGCAATTAATTACAGAGTATTTTATTGCGCAATATATTGAGCATCAAAAAGAGATTGGCGAGCCTGTTGCTAACGGGGATAAGTTCATTGAGAACTTCAACCAAAAGCTTGTTAAAAACGGGCTTGAAATCGGCGAGGACGGCAAGTTGCAACCAACAGTCGAAAATCTTAAAAAGCCGCTGTACACCACCGAGCAGTTAAAACAACAATTTAACAAAACCCAAGCTGCTCAATTGAAGGCTTTTATGAATAGCAAATCAAGATAGTAAGCCAAGTTAGAAAAATCCCCTTTCTCTGGCAGAAAGGGGATTTTTTAATATTACTTATTGTTTTTGAGCTTCTTTGGCCTTTCTAGCGTTATACATCGCCATAAAGTCAATCGGATTAAGCATTAATGGCGGAAGGCCTGCATTGGCCATTGTCGAAGACACAATCTGTCTGGCAAAAGGAAATATCATATGCGGCACTTCAATCATCAACACCGGTTCTTCATGTTCCGGTTTAATGTTTAAGGATACGACTGCTCCGTAAGAAAGCTCCAAAATAAAAGCTTTTTCTTCCTCGACATCGCCGTTAACCCTGATATTAAGCAAAATATTAAAAGTTTTTTCTTCTTCCAATTTTTGCGCCTCAATATTAACCTCGACATTAACCTTTGGGGCGTTTTGCTGCAGTTTCTTGAAAATTTGCGGTGCATGCGGAATTTCCATAGACAAATCTTTTATATACTGATTTTGTATTAAAATAGCCGGTTGTGGATGTTGATTATCCATAATTTTTCTCCTAAATAACAATTAAATTATTGTATACATTCATAACCTTAAAATTTGTTTAGGTCAAATGATAATAAACAGTTGATAAAAGTTTGTATTAAAGTTATATTGTTAAATAGCAATTACAAGGGGTATGTTTATCATGATGAGTTTGGATATTATCGTATTATTGATTGTTGTCGCGCTTATTTTCCAGCGCCTGTGGCGGGTTTTGGGCACAAGGCCCGAGGAGGAGCCCAAAAAGGTTAGGCTTAGCCGTGAAGGGGCCGAGAAGCTTTATAAACTGTTGAAAACCGAGACCGAAAAGGGTCTCAAAGAGGCCGCGCAAACCGCCGAAGTCTTAACACCGATAAACGAGGAACCGATATCGGAAACGGATTCTGTTTTGCAAAAAATTCCCGGATTTAACAAAGATTCGTTTATCAAAGGTGCCAAAAAAGCTTTTCAAGTCATTACCGAGGCTTTTAATAAAGCCGATGCCGAAACATTAAAGATGCTTGTAAGCACTTCGGTCTATAAAAAACTGCAAGAGATAATCAAACAACGCCAAGCCGATGATATAACCGCCGAAACCGATTTTATTTGTTTTGACAAAGCCGAGATAATCAAGGCTCAAATTGATAATAAGAACAAAGCTCTTATCAGTGTTGAGTTTGTAAGCGAGCAGGTAAATGTTCTGCGTGACAAAGACGACAATGTGGTTCAAGGCGACGAGAATTATATTCAAACCATTACCGATGTTTGGACTTTTGAACGTCCGCTTGACGCCCACACTTTGAATTGGACTTTAGTATCAACCAAAAAATGATGTTAAAAAGACTTGTTACTTTAGTTTTTGTGCTTGTTTTGGCTGCTTGTTCCAAGGAAGAGGCCAAAAAAAGCGATGTTGAATTAAAAGAGGTTGATTTTTCAGTACTCCAAGGTTTTGAGGTGGATGATTTTTCTTTAGCAAGAACTGCCCTTTTGCGCAGTTGCGAGGCGGTTGCCAAGGGCAAGGGCGAGTTTTTGGGGCATTCCGCCATTAAGATTAATCGCCAAGATTATCTCTTGGCTTGTGCCAAAGCCAGGCAAACCCCTCCGGCTCAATTTAAGGAGTTTGTCAAAAACAATTTTACCCCCTATCAGGTAACCTACAAAGGTTCAAGCGAAGGCAAATTTACATCATATTATGAAGCAGAAATTAACGCCTCTTATACCAAAGATGATGTTTACAAATATCCCGTATATGGCATACCCAATGATTTGATTGAGGTAAACCTTAAAGATTTTGATGCCTCACTTCCGGCTAAGAAGATTATCGGCCGCAAACAGGGCAATAAGTTGATACCTTATTATACCCGGGCCGAGATTAATAAACATGGACTCAAAGCCCCGGTTATTTTGTGGGCCGACTGTGCGGTCGATGTTTTTGTGATGCAGATTCAAGGCTCGGCTGTTGCCAAACTGCCCGATGGAAGCAAGGTCCGCATAGCTTTTGCTTCAAGCAACGGCCGCCCATTTAAGGGAATAGGTTCTATTTTGCTGGAGAAAGGTTTGTTGCAGGCTGGGCAAGCCAATATGGGCAGCATAAAAAAATGGCTTAAAGCCAATCCTGATAAAGCCTTTGCCAATATGGACGAGAACGATCGTTATATTTTCCACCGTCTTGGCAATCCCGAGGGGCCGGTTGGAGCACAAGGAGTTCCGCTAACGGCAGGTCGCTCGCTTGCGGTTGACAAAGATTATGTTCCGCTGGGGGCTCTTTTGTGGCTTGAGACCACATTGCCTGGTAATAAACCGCTTAAAAAGCTGATGGTGGCGCAAGATATCGGCAGCGCGATTAAAGGTGCTGTCCGGGGTGATTATTTTTGGGGCTCCGGCGGAGATGATGTTTTATCTTTGGCCGGCAGTATGAATTCTAAAGGCACTTATTATATCTTGTTGCCCCAACACGAAGGAAAATAAAAATGGTAAAAAAAATCAATAAAGCTGATAAATTGGTATTTAAGGCTTTGCAACGAGCCATTAACGATAACCGGTTGCATTTGTGTCTGATAAATTCCAAAATCAACATTCCGTCTTCTCCGGTTTATAATCCGTGGGAAGTATTGTTGCCTGCGCTGATACCGGTTTTGTTGGGGTTGATATTGATTTGGGCAGCAGGCATTTTGTGGGGTTTGGCCTTTATGATAGCGGGGATTATGCTCTCATCCAATTTGGTAAAAAAGAAAATGGAACAGCGTTTGTTTGAGCGAAGCAAAGATTTCTTTACCTCAAGCTACGAAAATTGTGCCAAGCTTTGGGAATTGGGAGGTATAGTTTTGCTCAATGCCGAAGACAAGCAAAAAAGTTGTGTTTCGCCTGAGGGCAATTGGCAAGAATTTGTCATCTTAAACTATGCCGATTTAATGACCGATAAAAAAGAAGAAGTTACGGCGGAAAAAGAACATGAAAAAGCTGCCTGAGAGCAAATCTCCGCAAGACATAGATTGTTGGTTGCAAGAGGTTAAAGATGTCGCCGCCATGCCTCAGCCGGAAGAAAGGCCCAGCTCTCCTTTAATAATAGAAGAGATTAAACCATCGCTCAACCTCAAAGGAGTGTACAATGCTAATTCGTTTACACCCTTGGCAATAGGTGATACATCAAATTTGGATAGGCGCACAGCCGAAAAATTTGTGCGCGGGCAGTTCAAAATAGAGGCACGTCTTGATTTGCATGGTCTTAGTGAAAAAGAAGCTTTTTCGGCAGTTGTTGATTTTATATTACAAAGCTATGTCAGAGGTTTGCGTTGCATATTAATTATCACCGGCAAGGGAATAAAAAAAGAAAATGATACCTGGTATGAACCCAAAGGGATTATTAAAGATGCTTTGCCCTCTTGGCTCAACAATGCCGAAATTCGCCCCTTTATCTTAAGCATGGTCAATGCGTTGCCGGCCGACGGCGGCGATGGGGCAATGTATGTTTTGCTAAAAAGACAAAGACTATGATTTAAGCAGATTTACGATCAGCCAAACAGCGGCAAATTCCAGCACAATCATCAGTTTATACATATTTTGAAAGCTTTTTTTAGCCGTTTTGTGGCGAAATATTTTTTGAGCCAAAAAAGCGCCGATCCATCCGCCCAAAAATTCCAACATATGCAAATCATTTTCCGGCACGCGCCAGGCTTTTTTGACAGCGGCGCGTTTGTCTATTCCATAAGCGATAAAAGTTGTAAAATTAACGGCGATAATTTGAAAAACTAAGAATAGAAGCAAAATCTTGTAAGAAAAAATATTCTGTACTCTGAAATAATGTGTCTCGACAAAATAAGCAGCGCCGATAACAATAGCCGCATTCAAAAGATAAAAGCGGTTTTTACGCAAAGGATAGATAAGCGCGGCCAACCCCAGCATAATAAAGGTAAAAGCTATAGTCATAAATACAAATCTCCCTCATATTTGATTGAAACTCTAACTCAAATTAAATAAAAAAGCAAATAGTGAATAAGTAAAAAATATAATTTTCATTTTTTTAGCAATGTCGTTATATTTAATCCATAAGGGGTTGGCAGGAGAGTGTCTGTATGAAAAAATATATTCTAGTTTTGATTAGTATTTTGTTATTTTCCGGATGTAGCAATACACCAGGTTCGACGTTGCTAAGTTTCTTAAATCGCAGCAAAAACAGCACGGATATTAAATATTCCGAAGCCGAATATGTCAATTGTGAAGACAATACCGCAACCTCGTCCGGCTATTATCTGGCCAAACGCGGTGACAGATATGCTGCCGCCGATATAAACATAACACCGCAAGACTATAGCGTTGTTGCCAGCCGCACTGTCAATAAAATGCTTTCCGAAGTTCCGGCACTTTTTGCTACAGATAAACAGGCGCCTTTATATATTGCCGATATGGTTCAGATAGACCGTTATCTGCCGGAGGGTAGTTATGCCGCGGAAAAGGCAACCAAAGATATTTTGTACGGATCAAAGATGTTCAATATCACAGAGGATAAAGAGCAAGCCGTTTATATACTGCAAAGTTCAATAAGCAATATCAACACACCGGAGATTCCCATCATTATTTATCGCATGGAGCTTTATGATGCCGCAGGCAAAAAGCTCAAATCTTGGCAAGACACCATAAGGCAGGTTCAAAACGACGATAGAAGCTGGTGGTAAATGAAGAAAAAAGGCCTATTTTTAATTGTTGTTTTTTTATTGTCGTCTTTTGCTTCTCAGGCTCAGGTAGAGGACAATCCGCAAGAAATATCGGTTTTTGCTTCATCCTGCGAGCCGATGATAAACGGCGAGAGTAGGGCATCAGCGCGTATAAGAGCGGTTGATAAAACCTCATTTAAAGCGGTAGAAACAATTCCGGAGCTTAGTGCATATAGAGATAGATTCACTACTCATGATTTTAATCTCGGGGTCTATCGTCTAATTGACAATTACCTTGAAGACATGAAAATTACCTCATCCAATGATGAAACATCTGTCTGTGTCGAGATAAGCGCCTATCTTCCGGCATCAGCGGTTGCCGAGGTATTTTCAGAGCTTTCTTCCCAAGAAGAAGCTTTAACGGTTGAAGAGAAAAATTTATCATCAGAGGTTAACATTACCATTCCGCCTAAACCCGAGATAGTGATAAACCAAGAAATCGCCTATGAAACCTCGACCCCGCAGGCGAAGGAAAAGCCAAATAATAAACAAAATTTAGCTGCTGAAGATGTTTTTACCAAGATTTTTGTGGATAAAACAGAATTTTACGATGGTACTTCTACTAACGGTTTTTTCTCGCATCTGGAACAGGAGATGATTGCAAATCCTGGCATCAAAGTAATAGCCACCCCCGATAATCCTGACTATATTTTAACCACCAAAGTTCTAAAAGCCCGAGTTGACAATATTAATTCCCAAACCAGCCGTATGCAGATAGTTGCGGCATTGGAACTTACCGATACTTTAACATCAGAAACCATAACCGAGCATCAAAATCGCTTTGTTTTATTTAATGCTGAAGATGACGCCCAAAAGGTAGCCTCAGATCTGACCAAAAAACTTTTTTCTGCCGGATTAGAAAAACTATTGCCCAAGGTTAAGGTTTCAGGTTCCGACAAGACAGTACCTTCGGTGATTACTCCTCACTGACTTGTTCTTTAATCCATGCCGGATGCAGTTTTATATTCAGAAGTTTTAAGAACAAATCATCCAAGGGTTCGTTTTGGACACTGGCAAAATAAGCATCAATTTTATCAAACAATTGGTTTTGGATTTGCTCATTTTGCTCTCTTTCGGCAGAGGTATAAAGCAACAATTCAATTTCATCTCCCGGATGCAATTTGTATTCCCAGGCGCATAAACAGTCTTTCAAATTATCCAAGACAATTTTCCAGATTGCGCGGTAGTCTTTAATCGATAAATCAAAAGCATGATTGGCGGCAAACTCAAATAACTCCATTTCTTGCTCATAAGCTTCGGGATAATCGCCGATTTTTTTTAATAAAGCCAAATCACCCGATATCAAAGCATATTTAACCATCACCTGATAAAAGTGCCCCAAATTTTCACGAATATTGGCAAGCCTTGATTGCAGTAGAATTCCAGCTTTGTCGACTTCTCCCAAATTTAGCAGACAATCTTCAAAGATCAGCTCAAAAAAAGATGACAAATCTCCGCCGATACTCCACAACGTATTAACCAAAGTAAGCGCCTCTTGGCGTTTGCCTAGCATAACATCGACAAACAACAAACCGATTAAAGGTTCAATAGCATTGGGAAGCTGTTGATTCAAAGCTTTTAGCTTTTGCTCGGCAGGCAAAATATCAACGGCCTGAGAAAAAGGGTATTCCACCAATTCATTAATAATTTCGCGTGTTTGTTTTTTAATCTCATCTTTATCCATCAGCTATCTCCTCTCCAACATAAAAGTTACCGGTCCGTCGTTTATCAGTCCGACTTTCATTTCGGCTTGAAAAATCCCGCATTTTACCTCTATTCCCAAATTTCTTAAACATTGGCAAAAATATTCATACAATGGTTTGGCCTCCTCAGGTTTTGCCGCGCTGTCAAATCCGGGGCGGTTTCCTTTTGAGGTATCACCGGCCAGGGTAAATTGCGAAACCGCCAAAATTTGCCCGCCAACATCTAAAATTGATAAGTTCATTTTGCCGTGTTCATCTTCAAAAATACGCAAATTAACGGTCTTTTTTGCCAGATATTCGGCTTGAGCTTTGTCATCGCCTTTTTCAACACCGATAAGCAGCAAAAAACCTTGATTTATCGCCGCGACCTTTTTGCCGTCCACCCCAACGTTTGCTTCCAAAACCCGTTGTATTAAAACTTTCATTTTTTACCCTCAATAAAACAAATAAGCCAAACATATGGCAGATATTATTCCGGCCGCATCGGCAATCAAAGCTAAAGGAAGCGCCGCCCCAGTTTTGCTTATTTTTACCGCCCCGAAATAAACTGCCAACACATAAAAAGTCGTTTCGGTAGAACCCTGGATGATTGAGGCCGCAAACCCGGCAAAACTGTCCACGCCGTAAGCCTGAAAAGTATCAAGCATCATGGCTCTAGCCCCGCTGCCTGATAATGGTTTCATCAAGGCGGTGGGCAAAGCGGCCACAAAATCGGTGTTAAGTCCCATTTTTTCACACAAGAAACTCAAAGCCGAGCAGATATAATCAAGCCCGCCCGATGCTCTGAACACCCCTATTGCCGTAAGCATCGCCACCAAATAAGGTATAATTTGCACCGCAATTTTAAATCCCTCTTTTGCACCTTCAATAAATAATTCATAAACATTTAGTTTTCGGGCCAGCCCTGAAATTATAAACCCGACCGCCAAAGAGGCTAAAACAACATTGCTTGCAACATAAGAAACCTGGGTTCTGGTTTGAATATCCATTAAGGCAAAGCCCCAAGCAATAGCGGCAATCAAAGCCACCCCGCACGCAAGATAAGCCATTACCACGCGGTTAAATATATTTATTCTTTGCCAGCACACGGTAGCCAAAAAACCCGTAAGTGTAGATATAGAAGTAGCCAGCAAAATAGGTATAAACACCGCCGCCGGATTAGCCGATCCCATCTGATAGCGATACATCAAAATCGTAATCGGAATAAGCGTTACCGAGGATGAATTAATCACCATAAACAAAATCATCGCATTTGAAGCCCGGTCTTTATGTGGATTAACTTGTTGCAATTGCTCCATTGCTTTAAGCCCCATCGGTGTTGCCGCATTATCAAGCCCCAAGATATTGGCCGCCATATTCATTACCATAGAGCCAAAAGCCGGCGATTTTTTAGGCACATCGGGCATAATTTTATAAAACAAAGGATACAAAGCCTTAGCCAACAAATCGGTTAATCCTGATTTTTCGGCAATTTTAAGACATCCAAGCCAAAAGCATAAAACACCGGTAAGATTAAGCGCAATCTTAAATCCGCTATCGGCACTAGCAAACAAACTTTCGGTTATTTTAGGCCAAACATCCCAGTTGCCAGCCAATGATTGCCATATTGCCGCCACTATTGCAAAGATAAAAAATCCGGCCCAGATAATATTTAACACCCACTTCTCCCCGATTATAAAGAGAGTGTATAAGCAATTGACTTAAAAATTGTTTAAGATAGCTTATTTTTGCGCGAATTTTTTAGCTTGGTAAGTTTTTCGCTGACAACAGCCGTATCACGCCCAGCTTTGGCCAAACGGTCATACATCCGTTCAATCTCTTTTTCGAGATATGCTTTTTCAATTTCATCATGCAAAGCTTTTTTTTGCTCTATTGTGCCGTTCATTTCAATTTCAGACATTTCGGCAATGATCTGTTCAACCCAAACATCACCTACTTTTTTCTTAATGAAATAAGGCAGTTCATAAGCCAATTGTCTGGCGTGATAATAGGCTTCCTTAAAACTTTCGCAGTCATTATACCGCAGCTTAAACAGACGAAAAGCAATCTCAAGCTCTTGGTTGTTGTCCACCACAATAAAAGGAATGGGCTGAGCAAAACCGGATTTAACCATTTCTTTCAAATGTTCCAAAATATGGTAGAAAAAGCCGTTAATATTATAAATAATAAAAGGTTTGGTCTTGATAAATCCGTCTTGCATCGCCACACAGTCATAGGCAAGCTCGTCCAAAGTACCAACACCGCCTGGTGCAAACACGATGATATCGGCATCAAAAAGTTTTTTCTTGCGGTTTTCAATGGTGTCGGTTAAAACCACGTTTGTAACTTTTTCAAGTAAGGCATCTTTTTCGTACAAATCATAATATTCTTGCGTGGTAATGCCGATAATCGGGCTGACATCGGAATAATATTCCTCTTTTCTTTCTTCCCACTCGTCCAATACACCTTTAGCCACCGCGCCCATAACACCGGAGTTGGAAAATCCGTAGTCAAGGCAAAATCCCATTTTAACAATCAAGCGTCCCATTTCATAGGTCTCTTGCTCATAAATTGGGTCATTGCCCGACGCATGCCCTCCCGAAACGCAAACTCTCAAATTGCTTTTTTTGGTATTTTCATCCATAAATCATAACTCCTCAATATCGCCCATAGCCTGCATTTTATAAAACTCGGCGGTAAACTCTTGTAAGCGAGAATTTTCTATAGCCTGGCGCAACCCCTGCATTAGGCGTTGATAATATCTAATATTGTGCCATGACAAAAGCATCACCGCAAGCACTTCGTTGCACTTTTGCAAATGATGAATATAGGCTCTGGAATAATTTTTGCACAAAGGGCAATCGCATTCTTCTTCCAAGGGCCTTGGGTCTTCGCGGTGTCTGGCATTGCGAATGTTAATCGTGCCTCTTGCCGTAAAAGCCTGGGCAGTTCTGCCCGAGCGTGTCGGCATTACGCAATCAAACATATCCACCCCGCGCAATACGGCGCCGACAATATCATCAGGCCTTCCCACTCCCATCAGATAGCGGGGTTTGTCATCAGGCAACATTCCCGGAGCATAATCAAGCACTTCAAACATGGTTTTTTGCCCTTCGCCAACCGCCAATCCTCCGATGGCATAGCCGTCAAAGCCGATTTTTTTAAGTTCCTCGGCCGAGAAAGCTCGCAAATCTTTATAGTCGCCGCCTTGCTGAATACCAAAAATGCCATAACCGTCGCGGTCAACAAAAGCCTCGCGTGAGCGTTTGGCCCAACGCATTGACATTTCGACCGATTTTTTAACTTTTTCATATTTGGCCGGCAACTTGACACATTCGTCCATACACATGGTAATGTTTGAATCCAGTTTATGCTGGATTTTAATAGATTCTTCAGGAGATAGGAAAAACTTTTTACCGTCCACATGTGATGAAAAAGCAACACCTTCCTCGGTAATTTTGCGCAGTCCCGACAGGCTCATCACCTGAAAACCGCCTGAATCAGTCAAAATCGGCTTGTTCCAATTCATAAATTTGTGCAAGCCGCCCATTTTTTCAACCAAATCAGCTCCCGGCCTTAGCATCAAATGATAGGTGTTTCCAAGCAAAATCTCAGCTCCGGTCGCTTCAACCGATTCTGGCATCATCGCTTTAACGGTAGCGCAAGTTCCCACCGGCATAAAAGCCGGAGTGTTGACAATACCGTGTTTGGTATAAAGCTTGCCGCGCCGGGCTTTGCCGTCGGTAGTTAAAATATCAAATTTCAAAGCCATAACAAAAAATCCTTATCTTTTAGGATAGATAATGCTACCAAAAAAAGATAAAAGCAAGGGCTTTAAGACTCCTCGTCGACGTTTGCCTCGGCATCATCAGCAAAGTTGGTGTCAATGGCATAGCCGGTTGCTCTGACAGTTCGGATATAATCTGGGCCAAAATCATTAAGAGCGCGGCGCAATCTTCTTATATGCACGTCAACCGTACGCGATTCGACATAAATATTATTGCCCCAAACATTTTTAAGCAAGAACTCGCGCGAAAAAACTTTTCCCGGTGTTTCCATCAGCATCTTAAGCAAACGAAATTCGGTCGGCCCCAAATGGATGTAGTTATCACCGCGAAACACCTTTTTCTCAACCAAATCCATCCTAATATCTTCAAAAACGAGTTCTTTTTCGGTTTGTGGCTCCGGAGCGCGTCGAAGTTGAGTCTTAACTCTTGCCAGCAACTCAGGCACCGAAAAAGGCTTGGTAACATAATCATCGGCGCCGGCAGACAAACCTTTGACTTTATCTTCTTCCTCGCCTTTGGCCGTCAGCATAATGATAGGAATATTTTTAATATCTGGCTTAGAGCGAATTAGTTTGCAAATTTCAACCCCGGATATTTCTGGCAGCATCCAATCAAGCAAAATTACCGAGGGCTGGTTTTTCTCCACCTCAGCCAAAGCCTTATTTCCTCGGGGCTCAACCAAAACATCATATCCTTCTTTTTCAAGATTGTACTTAAGCATCAGACCTAAGGCTTCTTCATCTTCCACAACCATAATCAAATGTTTCATGACGCTATATCTCCACGTTGAATTATAACCTCAAGCCTATAACGTGTTTTGTTAAAATTATCTTAAAGCCTTGATGTTTTCGGCATAGTTGCCTCCGGCAAAAACGGCGGTACCGGCCACCAGCATATCGGCACCGGCAGCTTTTACTTCAGAGGCGGTCATCGGGTTTATTCCTCCGTCAACACTCAAAATTATATCACGATTGGCAATCAATTTACGAATTTTAGCTATTTTGGCAACTTGGTTATCCATAAATTTTTGACCGCCGAATCCTGGGTTTACCGTCATCACCAAAATCAAATCAAGCTTATCAAGCACATATTCCAAAACATTTTCCGTGGTTGAAGGATTAAGAGCCACACCGGCTTTTAAGCCCAAAGCATGGATGGCATCAATTGTCTTATCAAGATGAGGACAAACTTCGGCATGTACGGTAATTATGTCAGCTCCAGCCAAAGCAAACCACTCTAACATTTCATCGGGATTTTTTACCATCAGGTGGGCATCAAAAACAAGCTTGGTATAAGGGCGTATGGCTTTTATGACACATGGTCCAAAAGTAAGATTAGGCACAAAATTCCCGTCCATAACATCCAAATGCAGCATATCTGCTCCGGCTTTTTCAAGTTTAATAACCTCATTTTGAAGATTGGCAAAGTCGGCCGCCAAAAGGCTTGGCGCAATTTTAACCATGATATTTCCCTCCGCAAGCAAAACCCATTTATGCCATAAGCATAAAAGTAAAAGCCGATAAAAGCAACTCTAATCTTGTTTTGTGGCAAAACATGATTATCTAGCACTCTGATGGCAAACATTTTTAATAAAGGAGAAAAACCATGGGACAAATGGCACAAAAAATATCACAGGTAAATCAAGCCGAATTGCTAAAAACATTGAATATAGCCTATGCCGAAGAGTGGCTTGCCTATTATCAATATTGGATAGGCTCTAAAGTAGCTATAGGTCCGATGCGCCCCAAGATAGCCGACGAATTCTTAGAGCACGCCAAAGAAGAGCTTTCTCACGCCGAAAAATTGGCTGCAAGAATTATCGAGCTTGGCGGCACACCGTTGATAGATCCCAAAGAATGGCAGGAACATGCTTTGTGCAAGTACGATGCCCCCACCATCCCGTATATTATCAATTTGCTTGAGCAGAACATAGTTGCCGAAAGATGCGCGATTGCCCGTTATCAAAAGATTTGCGAAATGACATTCGGCAAAGATTTTGTAACTTTTCACATGGCTTTGGATATTTTGCATGATGAAATCGAGCATGAGGAAGAATTGGGCGCCTATAAAGCAGATATCACGGCCACTTTTGAACATAAAAATGCCAGCAAGTGATAAGTTGTTGTTTTAACACGATATCTTAATAATAAAATAATTATGTATTGACATATTTATTAAAATAAGCCAAAATTTTGACAAAATTAGAATCGGGTTGTGGTTAAAAATAGAGTTTTTATCTGTCATAACAGGCATTTACTAAACAACAAGCCATAATCACACTCCGAATAAACTTCAGCGGCTTGTTTTTTCAAATGACCGGAACAGATAAACGAGAGCCCTTGCAAATGCAAGGGCTTTTGTGTTTTAGTATCAACCGATATATTTTTTATCAAAACGGGTATTTTTGCCGAGTCTCGACATAATTTCATAAGAAATGGTGCCCGCATCACGCGCCACATCGTCCAAAGTATAAAAATCACCGGCCAAATAAGCCACGTCGCCGACATTCAAATTTTCGACATCGCTGACATCGCAAATTATATTGTCCATAGACACTCTGCCGATAATTCTAGCCTCGGCAATATGGCCATTGTTCTTAAAGAATATTTTGCCAACATTGGAAAGCGAACGAGGAACTCCGTCGCCGTATCCGATTGAAACTATGGCGATTTTACGTTCCGAGCTGGCACGGTATGTTGCCGAATAGCCGACAAAATCACCTTTGGGCAAATTGGCAATTTGCAAAACCGGTGCTTTAACACAAACCACATTTTTCATCTGATTTTGGCGATAGGGCGCCGTGTTAATTCCATACATTGCCGCCCCCAGTCTAACCATGTTCTGATGAAATTTTTCGCCCAAGAACACTCCGTCAGAAGCCGACAAGCTGCCCAAAATATTGGGAAAATAAATTTTTTTAAGCCTTTCAAAATTTTCTATCTGGTGTGCATTCATAAAATGATCTTTTTCGTCGCCGCAAGCCAAATGCGACATAACCATTCCAAACACCTCAAGCTCTTGTGAGCTTAAAGCGGCAAGCTCATCTTCCCTAAAGCCCAAACGGTTAAGTCCGGTCTCAATCTGAATTGCCGGTTTGCGGTTATCGGGTTTGTTTTTAAGCCAAAATTGCAACACCAAAGGCGAGCTGATTACCGGAATAAGCTTGGACGATGATTTAAAAACCTCAATTGAATCCTCACCCACGCCTTGTAAGACAAAGATTGTGGCCTCAGGTACAAGCTTGGTTATTTTCTGTCCCTCAACGGCATGAGCCACAAAGAAATTGCGGCAACCGGCCTTATCATAAAGCATTTTTGCCACGATTTCGGCGCCCAATCCATAGGCGTCATCTTTTACCACTGCAGCCGGAACGGCAGTATGAGCCAGTTTGGCCAGCATAAAATAGTTCTCAAGCAGGTTGTTAAGATTTATTTCCAAAATCGGTCTTGTCAAAATACTCATAATTACGTATTATCTCCAGACAAAAAGTTTAATCAAATCAAACGAGTTAAGATGCAATTTACCGATTCTCATCTTCATTTGCAAGTATATAAGGCAAAAGATGCCCAGCAAATTATTTCCGATTTGCATAATTTGGGTTTTGTTAAAGTAGTTTGCGCGGCAACCTCGCCCAAAGATTGGCATGATATTGCCATATGGGCGGAAAACTTTCCCGACATGGTTATCCCGGCATTTGGCCTGCATCCTTGGTATTTGGAGTTTAAAGGAGGAGATTTTATTTCAAATCTTGAGGATTATCTTGTTCGTTATCCCAATGCCTGGGTCGGCGAATGCGGACTTGACAATTTAAAAGCGGGCAAGCTTAAGCGCCAAGAAGAAGTTTTTTTATCACAGCTTGAACTCGCCGCAAAATTTAGGCGTCCGGTTAACATTCACCTGCTCAAGGCCGAGGAGCAAATGGCAAAATTTTTGCCTCTTATGCCCCAAAGGTTTATGTTTCATTCATTTTCCGGCAGCAAAGAATTTTTGGCTTTGGCTCTAAAAAAAGGAGCCTATATTTCGCTTTCTGCTTCAATCTTAAGGCGCAAAAACCATTTGGAAATCATTCGCAATCTTCCACCCGAAAGGCTTTTGTTGGAAAGCGATGCTCCTTTTTTATCCGACTTTAAGGAAATTCCTTATTTGGCTAAACAGATTGCGGCAATAAAAGGCCTGGTTTATGATGATTTAATATCTCGGGTTAATACTAATTTTGAGGAGTTTTGTCGTGGATAACAAAAGATTTTCGCGTACGGCCATGATGCTTGGCGCGTCCGGAATAAAAAAATTATCGCAAGCCAAGGTTATGATAGTAGGTCTTGGAGCGGTCGGCGGATATGTTATGGAAGCATTGGCACGCTCAGGAATTGGTAGTTTTATTTTAGTTGATTTTGATATTATTGAAGCAAGCAATATCAATCGGCAAATTTTGGCGCTTTCCTCAACCATTGGTCAAAAGAAAGTTTTTGCAGCCCAAAATCGCATCAAAGAGATTAATCCTGATGCGGAGGTTGAGGTGATGGATATGTTTGTCAATGTTCAAAGCATTCCTTCAATATTAGCCGCAAAACCTGATTTTGTGGTAGATGCCATAGATGCTCTCAATCCCAAATGTGATTTGCTGCAAGCACTTGTTTCGGCCAAAATTCCGTTTATTTCATCAATGGGCGCGGCCTTAAAAACCGATGCTTCCAAAATCAAATTAGGGCATTTAAGCAACAGCAAAAATTGTCCTCTGGCCAAATTTATTCGCAAACGTCTGCGCAAAAGAGGTGTTGATATAAGCAGCATAAATTGTGTTTGGTCCGAAGAGCAGATAAATTTACCCGAAGAAGCCATCTCCCCGCTTGAAGATAATGGGACTTCTCTTGGACGTAAGCGTCGTACTTTAGGCTCATTGCCGACGATTACGGCTATTTTTGGCTTAACCATTGCCAATCAGATTATTTTAGAGCTTTCGGGTTTCAAAAAATAATGTTTTTTTTAACTTGTTTTTAAGCTTAATCGCCTTATAATCGCTCAATAAAAGCTCTTTAAATAGGGATAAGTTGCAATGAAGATGATTAAGCCGATAGTTAATCTTTCCAAAATAGCCGATGATTACGATACCTATGTTTTTGGTTTCAATGGTGTTTTATATGACGGCAACAATATTTTGCCGGAAGCGGTTTCCTGCCTCAAAAGATTGTCGGCCCTAGGCAAAAAAAATATCATTGTCAGCAACTCAGGCTTAAGGGTTTTGGAGATAGCAAACATATTCAAAGAAAACGATGTTTCGTTAGATGTTTTTAAAAACATTGTCTCCGCCGGAGAAATTTTGCATTACAAACTTAAATATCCGCAAAATGAATATGTGGCAATCGGAGAAAAATATTTTCATCTGGGATCTCGCAAACAAAAAGGAGTTTTTTACGGTTTGCCGTTTGAGGAAGTTTCGTCAATTGAGCAAGCTCATTTTCTGTATATGAGCGGAGTTTCGTCTGTAGATGATACCATTGATACTTACCGCCCGCTGTTAGAGCAAGCCGTAAGTTTTGGTTTGCCATTTGTGTGTGCCGGCAACGATACCTCATGTTTTGTCAACGGCAAGCTTTGTCTTGCTCCTGGAGCTTTAGCCGAGGCCTACGCGGTTTTGGGAGGTAGAATTATAACTTTAGGCAAGCCGGACACCAAAATTTTAAACTATTGTTTGGAAGGTATAGGCGAGCCTGGACGGGTTGTTGTTATAGGCGATAATGTTGCAACCGATATTAAGTCCGCATCACTTTTAGGCTATGATTCGGTCCTTATATCCAAAGGACGGCATATTAATTATTTAGGCGAGGGCTATATTCCGGATGTAGCTAAAACCAGAGAATTGTCCAACAGTTATGATGTCTCACCCTCAAGTGTAATGTCGTCATTAAGGTGGTAGAAATGTCGCGTAAAACAAAAATATTGATTATAATTTTAAGCTTTTTGTTTTTAGGGTGGTTTATTTTCCAGCCGCTAAACGATGTTGGAGCTGACAAAACATATTTGCAAGCACCGGTTGAAGGCCAGCAGATAGATGCGGCAGAGCTTGGCGAATTTTTGGATTTATGGTCGCGCATGATCAACGGTCCGCTAAACAAATACCTCAAACAGATTTCTCTTTCTTCAGGCGCGCAATATCCGCAAGAAATAAGCAAATGGCTACGGGCACAGCATTGGAGTGTTGAAAGATTTTTTTATGATGAAGATCGTTTACATGGATTGGTTGATTGTGTTAATCTAAAAAATTCTTTAGATAGTAATATATCCTTATCCAAACAAAGCCAAATAAACCTAAATGCGATTATTGAAGAACAGAGCAAAAAATATATGATGTGTAAATATAGTGATGAAGAAATGTCGTTGGTAAAAGACAATCTCTATCAAATAAGCGAAATTTTTGCCGGCCGAGCCGTTATGAATAAAAAAACAAATTCGAAGGAGTAGTGAAATGGCGACTATTACCGAAACCAAATTTTCAGACATTTATATATCGGCATCCGAGCGCAAAGCTTATATTCCTGATAAGAGGACACTCAGCGCATTGATGGTTTTTGAGCCTGATGATTTTGACGAATTTTTCAAAGTGGTTGAATCTTCGTGGGATAAAAAGAATCCAAGTTATTCAATACTTTATAATGGAATATTTTATCGTGTTGAACGTAGTGAAGCCATATCGGGAGTGCAATATTTTATTCGTAAGATGCCCTCAAGTGTTCCGTCAATCAGGATCTTAGGCTATCCGATAGAATTGGTAAACTTTTTGCTGACATTACGTCGTTCCTCGGGACTTATTTTATGCTCAGGCCCGACCGGAATAGGTAAAACCACAACAATATCGAGTTTGTTAAAAGAATTTTTGGTCAAAGAAGGAGGCTTTGCCTATACTATTGAGGATCCGACTGAGCAACCGCTTGACGGAGTTTATCAGGTTGAAAGCGGAGGTTTAGGACTTTGTAAACAGACATTGCCAATTAACGGAAATTGGGGAGAAAGCCTAAAATCGGCATTACGCTCCAAACCACGCTATATAATGGTAGGAGAAATTCGCACCCCTGACGCGGCAAGCGAGGTTTTGCGTGCCGCCACATCAGGACACTTGGTATTATCCACCATCCACGCCAACAATGTTACTGATGCCATTAACTCGGTTGTTAAATATGCCTCAGCCGGAGATATGAGCGAGGATTTGGCATATGACTTGGTTTCACGGGGTATTTTAGGTGTTATCCACCAAAATTTAGTTGGTCGAGGAATAAAAAAGCCGCAAGTTTCGTTTTTATTCGCCAATCCTGACACATCCAAAGGAGATCAGGTAAGGGGAATTATCAAAACCGGAAAACTAAATTTAGGAACCGCAATTGAAACCCAAATGACTCGCTTGTATAAGGGGCTGAGTTTATTTCCTGATGATGATTAGTCATTAGCAAGTTCATCGGCCAAAATTGATATTTCGAGCCATTTTTCTTCTTTTTGCAGTTTGCATTGTTGTTTTTCTTCAAGCTCAAAAGAAGCCTCATCAAATCTGTTAGGATTGTTTTGGTACAAATCAGGATCTGACAGTTCCTCCGTAAGTTTGGCAATATCTTTTTCCAGCTCCGCGATTTCCTGCGGCAGGATTTGAAGCATACGTTGTTGATTATAACTTAATTTTCGTGTTTGTTTAGCAGAAGATTCCTTAAAATTTTTTGTCTGTTTAAGAGCTTGAGGGGAAGCATCTTTGCTCGGAGTCTTAATTTTTTCCAATAATTCGCTGTAACTTCCGACATGCTCAAAAGCGTTTCCGTCTCCTTTAAGATAAATTATGGAACTTACCACCCGATCTAAAAAATCACGATCATGGCTGACAATAATAATTGTACCGGCATATTCGTCCAATATCTCTTGCAACAAGTCAAGTGTATCCATATCCAAATCATTGGTAGGCTCATCCAAAACCAAGAAGTTTGAGGGTTGAGCCAAAGCCTTAGCCAGCATCAGGCGATTTTTTTCACCCCCTGATAAAGCCGCCACCGGACATTGAGCTTGAGCCGGCTTAAACAAAAAATCTTTCAAGTATGCCACCACATGGCGCCAATGCCCCTGCACCATGATATGGTCCCCCTTATCGCACAAGGTTTGCCAAAGAGTTTTTTTAGGATCAAGGGTTATGCGGTTTTGATCAAAATAGGCTTCTTCCAGATTTTTTCCAATACGCACAAATCCGCTGTCTGGTTCAAGACGTTTGGTCAAAAGCTTAACCAAAGTTGTTTTCCCGGCGCCGTTGGGGCCGACAATACCTATTTTGTTGCCGCGTATAATTCTTGTGGAAAAATCTTTTATGATATCACGATTGCCAAACTTTTTGGCAATATGTTTGGCCTCAATGACCAATTTGGAACGGAAATCACCTTCGTCAATAGTAAGGTTGATATTGCCTATTTGTTTTATCTGCTCGCGACGTTGACGTCTAAGCTCAATTAAGCGGCGCAATCTACCCATATTGCGGCGACGTCTGGCCGTAACACCTTTATGCAGCCATTCGGTTTCTTCGGCAATTTTTTTATCAAGATTGTTTTGGGCGATAATTTCTTGATTAATAATCTGTTCTTGCCAGTTTTCAAAATCTGTAAACCCTTTGTCGTTTATGTGCATATTGCCGCGGTCAAGCCAAAAAGTTGCTTTTGATACATGGTTAAGAAACATTCTGTCATGGGAAATAACTACAACGGCACCGCGAAAATCATTAATTATGCGTTCAAGTTTTTCAATTGTGGCAATATCGAGATGGTTTGTCGGCTCATCCAATAACAAGATGTCGGGTTCTGAAATAAGAGCTTGAGCCAGGGCAGCTTTTCTACATTCTCCGCCGGAAGCTTTCTTGGGGTTAATGTCGCCATTGATATTAAGTTTTTCAAGCCAGATATCAGCCAAATAACTATTGTTTTGTTCTTTATTGTTGATTCCAAAGAGTATGGCCTCTTTCAACGAGGCAAAAGAAGATAAATCAGGTTCCTGAGGCATATATGCTATTTTAGTTCCTGGCTGGATAAATATTTCGCCGGCATCAGGCTCAATTATGCCGGATATAACCTTTAACAAGGTTGATTTACCGGATCCGTTACGTCCGACCAAACATATTTTATCACCACGGTTAATGCACAATTCAACATTGGAAAACAAATGATTGTTTCCAAAAGCAAGGGATATATTTTTCAAGGTATAGATAGGAGCTTCGGCCATAATTTTTTTCGCTCATTAAACTTAATGTCCAGACAAACAATCAAGGGTTATATTATAGTTATGCACAATATGCAATTAAATATTTACTTCCCGTTAATAAATAAATATGATTCAAACAGAATATTAAGAGGGTAATGGAGAATTTAATGCCTTTAAAAATAGAACTTAAGCCGCATGAAAGCATAATTGTTGGAGATGCGTTAATAACCAATGACAATGATCGTATCCGTTTTTACATAGACGGAAAAGTTCCTATTCTGCGTGAGAAGTTTATTTTGCGTGAGAAAGAGGCTACAACACCTGCGCGTCGTGTTTATTTTATTGTTCAACAGATGTATTTGTCAAAAGGCGACAAGCAACTGCAGCAGATTTTTATTGAATATATAAGGGATTTGCAAAAAGCAGCTCCGAGTTTGCGCCCGTTTGTTGCAACGATAGCAGAGTCGGTTATTGTAAGCGATTATTATGCTGCGATTAAAGCTGCGGCTAAGTTAATAGAGCAGGAGGATAAAATATTTGGCTCTGCTTTGAAGGGAAAATAGGTTGTAATTATCTTGGTTGACAACGAGTTTGTCTAAGATTTTTAGACAGAAATAAAAGGAGAAGTAAAGATGGCTCAAACAATAACACTGACGGCAAGTATGCGTTCAAATCTTGCATCGTTAAAATCCATTCAAAGCCAGATGGATACGACACAAGAAAGGCTTTCAACAGGAAAGAAAGTAAATTCTGCAATTGATAATGCCTCAAGCTTTTATCAGGCTCGGGCTTTAACCAACCGTGCCGGCGATTTGGATGCGCTTTTGGATAGTATGGGACAAGGTATTCAAACGATTGAGGCAGCCAACGAGGGTATTGAAGCAGTAACCTCGTATGTAGAGCAGCTAAAATCGGTAGCCGAATCAGCATATGCTCTGGATCCGGCATTAGATAGCTACGCCGGGCAAATAGCCAGCTATCAAAAACAATTTGCCACCATTCAAGACGAAATCACCAAATTGGTAAACGATGCCTCTTACCAAGGTATAAACCTGTTGAAGGGCGGCAAATTGACGGTAACGTTCAATGAAACACGCTCCAACAAGTTTGTAATCCAGGGCGAGAATATCATTGAGCAGATGAATATTGGCAGTGCCAACGATTGGGCTTATGAGGGGGATGTTGTAACCAATGCTACGGCAGCCGAGGCAATAGAAATTTCACCGGCAATTAATATTGAAAATGGTGCTGAAGTTCTGTCTAACGATGGCGGAACAACGCGTTATGCCAAGGCAACAGACGGCAAATATTACAAAGTTAATGCCGGTGGTACAGCTTTAGAGGGTGCGGCAACGGCATATGAAGGTGATGTCTCGGATCTGAAACCGATTTCTCCTGTTCCGGCAACGATGGCAAATGAGGTTGACGTGGCTGATGCCGTAACGATTGCCGAAGGGACGGAA
>CALXUO010000050.1 GCA_944391695.1 uncultured Alphaproteobacteria bacterium | reverse complement strand
AGCTTTTTTAAACTCCCGATTATTGTTCTAAAGCGAGTTGATTTAGCTTGCTTTGCCAGTTGCTTTGACGATACGGAATTGAAATTTTCGCCGCTTTGGTTTCTAAAAACCATGAAACAAAGCCGTTAGCCGTTAATTTTTTACCTAATTTCATATACTTATTAAATCTTTGCCTAATCATCTGGAAAAAGATTTGGGTTATCCGGTTGATGTGGAGTTTGCGATATCACAAGATGGTAAAATTTCTATTCTACAACAACGACCATATATTATGAATAATAATTATGTGGTGAAACAGTTAGAAAACGGAGATTGGGTCGGATATAAGAAAAATAATCCTATTGTTGCCGGAGAAGTCAAGATTGTTGATTATTATATATCTCCCGAAGAATATAATTTAGCAAAAGAAAACAAAGATTTTGCCAATAAAATATTATTATCCAAAAGTGCCTACAACTATGATGGTTTTGCGATATTAGCAGGGGCCGATAGTGATAAAAATGTTTTGCAATCAAAATTAAAAATAGATGCTGGTTACAGAATACATTCCGAGCTTTATGGGCATTATGGCAACCAATTTAGAGAAAGAGGAACTCCTTTTTTCTCAACGCAAAGAAATAACGAATTTCAACATGTGAAAGATGGTGATTGGCTCAAAATTGATTTACGAACCGGAAACTTTAAAACATTTCCGCAAAAAGATAAATCATTTAATATCGCTAACGTTGTTCAGATGCTTCAAAATAGCAAATGAACCTCCACCGGCTAATGCCGGTGGTATCATTTTAGTTCAAGCCAAGCTTGTCCCATATCTTCTTTATAGCGCGAAGATATGGGTATGTCTGCATCTACCTGCTCACGCAGGTAGTGGTACGTTTGAATCATAAAAAAAGACATCGCAAGGATGCCTTTTTTTATTGGTGCGCTAGGCCGGAAGGTAAATTCCCAACTCAAGAACAAACATATTGTTCTTTTTCTTCGTTCGAGTTGGGCCCCTTTCGCGTCGTAAGGTTCAAACTACGCATTTCGCTAAGCTAAAAGCTAGAGCTCAATGCTTGTTTTCACCAACTAACCGCTCCGAACCTCGGTTCGCTTCCCCCTGCACATAGCCAATAAAAAAAGACATCGCAAGGATGCCTTTTTTTATTGGTGCGCTAGGCCGGAATCGAACCGGCACGGAGTTGCCTCCAACAGATTTTAAGTCTGCAGCGTCTACCTGTTCCGCCACAAGCGCATAATCTAACCACCTTATACATAGCTTTTGAAATAATTGCAAGATTATTTTTTGATATTTTTATTCTCTTTGGGGGTTGTCTTAATTTTGCGATTGTGTTTTTTGCTAAAATGTGTTTTGTTATAAAACGTTATAACAATAATTGCTTTGCTCTTTAATAAACGGCAGTTGACAGCGTCACGGTTTATTTTTTTTAGCAAAGCCTTTATAAAAAGGGTTTATGAAATGATTAAAACTTTTGATTTGTCTTGGAAAGATTATATCCTTCCCAATATTCATCATGAGGGATGGCGCTTCGTCGGAATATTTGCGGCAGTAACAGCGTTACTGGCAATTATTTGGGAGCCGCTGGGATGTGTTGGCTTGGTTTTGACTATTTGGTGCTATTATTTCTTCCGCGATCCGCAGAGAATAACCCCGGATATTAAAGATGTGGTGGTATCTCCGGCCGATGGCATTGTGCAAATGATTGCCAAAGTGAAGGCTCCGGACGAGCTTAATATGGGCGATCAGATGTTTACCCGCGTTAGTGTGTTTATGAGTGTGTTTAATGTTCATGTTAACCGCGCTCCGGCTGATGGTAAAATTACCAATGTGGTTTATGTTCCGGGTAAATTCTTAAACGCAACGCTTGATAAGGCCAGCAAAGATAATGAACGCCAACTTTTGGCCATGAAAACCAAATCGGGCAAAGATATTTGTTTTGTGCAGATTGCAGGGTTAGTGGCAAGACGAATCGTGTGTGATGCCCAAATCGGTCAGGAATATAAAGCCGGCGAGCGCTTTGGGATGATACGTTTCGGATCGCGTTTGGATGTATATTTGCCCGAAGGTGTTGAGCCGCAAGTGGCTTTGGGGCAAACAATGGTTGCCGGTGAAACGATTATTGCCAATCTTTCCGGTGAGGCTAAGGCACTTGAGGGAGTTATCAGATAATGGAAAGAATTAATCAGAAATTGCAACTCTCACGGCAAAAACTTAATGCTTTGCCGTTTCGTAAAATTGCACCAAATATTGTTACTTTGTTAGCTTTATGCGCCGGGGTAACTTCTATACGCTATTCAATTCAGGCAGACTGGGCAAAGGCAGTTATATGTATTTTCGTAGCCGCATTTTTTGATCTGGTGGACGGACGTGTGGCCAGAATGCTTAAAGGTTCTACTAAATTTGGTGCCGAGCTTGATTCTTTATCCGATTTTGTCAGTTTCGGCGTGGCGCCGGCAATCTTGCTCTATCAATGGACATTGTTTGATTTGCCTAAATTTGGTTGGTTTTTCTGTTTGTTGATGTCTATCGGCATGGCAATGCGTTTGGCCAGGTTTAACACCATGCTTGATGATGAACCGCAACCGGAATATTGGAATCATTTCTTTGTTGGGGTTCCGGCACCGGCAGCGGCGGCGCTTGCTATTATGCCGGTGATGATTTCGTTTGATTTTCCGGAAGTTAATTGGCTGGTGCGCTCAAACGCTTTTTGCGCAACATTAATGGTTATCGTTACTTTGCTTATGGTTAGCAGAATTCCTACTTTTTCAACCAAGAAGTTGAAAGTGCCTACCTATATGTTGATGCCGTTGATGTTGATTGTGGCGTTGTTTGCAAGTTTTATTATCTCGCAGCCATGGCTAACTTTGGGTTTGGCAACCCTTTGTTATGCAATCTCCATTCCTGTCGGAATAATTGTCTTTTGGATGGAAAAAAAGAAATATATGTAAAGAACAGGGGCTTTAAAAGCCCCCGTTTTTAACTCTTTAGATAGCTGTCTTCAAGCTTTTTGATTTTGTCGCGATACAAAATGGCCGTCTCAAAATCAAGATCGGCGGCGGCTTGCTGCATCAGCTTATTATATTCGCGCAGCTTTTTATCAAAATCTTTGAGCTCGCTTATAGTCTCAGATGTTGTCGAGGCAGATTCTTTGGCCGTCATTTCTTCCATTACGCCGGAAACTTTTTTCTTGATGGTTTGCGGAGTGATGTTGTGTGCTTTATTATATTCTATTTGCTTTTTTCTTCTGCGCTCGGTTTCTTCCAGAGCTGTTTGCATCGATTCGGTAATGGTATCGGCATACAGAAAAACTCGTCCCTCAGCATTGCGAGCGGCGCGGCCGATGGTTTGGATTAGGGAACGAGATGAACGCAAAAATCCTTCTTTGTCGGCATCAAGGATAGCAACCAGAGAACACTCCGGTATATCTAATCCCTCGCGCAAGAGGTTAATTCCTACCAAGACGTCAAAAACGCCTAGGCGTAAGTCCCTTATAATTTCAATACGCTCCAATGTGTCAATATCGGAGTGTAGGTATCTTACCTTGATGCCGTTTTCGTTAAGGTAATCGGTCAGATCTTCGGCCATTTTTTTGGTTAGAGTGGTAACCAAAACTCTGTTGCCTTTGGATATGACTTGTTTACATTCGTGCATCAAGTCATCAATTTGATTTTCAACCGGTTTGACAACACATAAAGGATCGGTAAGTCCGGTCGGACGAATAATCTGCTCGGTAAAAACTCCTCCGCTTTGTTCTAATTCCCAATCGCCGGGGGTGGCCGAGACAAAAATGGTTTGGCCGCGCATCTTGTCCCACTCGGCAAATTTTAAGGGCCGATTGTCAACACAAGACGGAAGTCTGAAACCATATTGAGCCAGGGTGGATTTGCGGTTGAAGTCTCCTCTGTACATACCGCCGATTTGGGGGACGGAAACATGGCTTTCGTCAATAAATAATATGGTATCGGGCGGCAAATATTCAAACAAGGTCGGCGGAGGATCACCGGGTTTGCGCCCGGTTAAATAACGAGAATAGTTTTCTATTCCCTTACAATGTCCGGTAGCTTCAAGCATTTCTAAATCAAAACGCGTGCGTTGCTCAATCCTTTGTGCCTCTAAAAGCTGATTGTTGCGTGTAAAAAATTCAATCTGATCTTTTAGTTCTTGTCTTATACCAACAATTGCTTGGGAAACGGCCGGGCGAGGCGTAACATAGTGGTTGGCCGGATAGATGGTTATTTGTTTTAGAGAAGCTGTTTTTTTGCCGGTAAGTGAGTCAAACTCATCTATCTTTTCAATCTCATCGCCAAAAAAAGAAATGCGCCAGCCCCTATCTTCATAGTGAGCCGGAAAAATATCTAAAATATCGCCCCTAACTCTGAATGTGGAACGGACAAAATTTTGTTGGTTGCGCTCATATTGCAGCTCGGCCAAACGTTTGTAGATTTCTTTGGGCGCTATCTCTTGTCCTACCTCTAATGGCAAGGTCATGGCAGAATAAGCCTCAACATCACCCAAGCCATAGATACAAGACACCGATGCAACAATTATGGTATCGCGGCTTTCCAACAAAGAACGGGTGGCAGAGTTGCGCATGCGGTCAATTTGCTCGTTGATGGCCGAATCTTTTTCAATATAAGTATCGGTTTTGGGAACATAGGCCTCGGGTTGATAATAGTCGTAATACGAGACAAAATATTCAACATGATTCTCTGGGAAAAACTCTTTCATCTCGGTGTATAACTGAGCGGCCAGAGTCTTGTTGGGAGCCATTATAAGTGCCGGACGAGAACTTTCCTCAATTATCTTGGCCATGGTATATGTTTTGCCTGAACCGGTTACTCCAAGTAAAACCTGGTCTTTGATGCCGTCGTTTAATCCTTTAAGCAATTCCTTAATTGCCTGTGGCTGGTCTCCGGCAGGGGCAAAAGGTGAATGAAGCTTGAAAATACTATCCATTTATTCTAAATCACTTTCCTTTAATGAATCCGTATAAAATTTAGAAAAGTTACTAAAGTTCTGGATATCGGTTATAGCACTGTTAATAGCGTTAATGTCAATTTTTTCTTTTTCCAAATGGTTGGTTAGGACATTAAAAGCACTGTAAAACGGTGTATCTTTGAAATATGGTAAAAACTTATTACGCAGGCGTACCAAAACCGTTTCTTTGCCGGCCTGTTTTAGGGTGGTGGCCCAATCTAGGATGTAGTTCATTTGCTCGGATGAGAGTTTTTGTCCCGGTTTTGGCTCTTCTATCAAATATTTGATGGTGTTGGATGCATTGTCCCAGTCTTGGGCCTTCCAATAAATTTCAAAACGATGTAATAGGCCGTTTTTGCTATAATCGTCTTCTAATAAAGCTAGTGCTTCATCCGGTTTGTCCAAGGCCGAATAAGCCCGCGCCGCAATAATTTTGCGCGGATTATTTGTCGCTGGCAGAAGAGCGGGGGCATTAGTTGCTTCTAAGACATCAAGAGCTTCTTGCGGTTTATTCTCAAATAAATAAATGACAGCAAGGCGGGAACCTACGCGGGCTTTGTTGTCAGGAGATAAATCATCTTTTTGTAATAAACCAAGTAAAAGTTCTTGAGCGCGGGGCAGCAAATCTACCGCAACTAAACGATCGGATAGTTTTTGAATAATCATATTTTGCTTGCTGCTTTGGGCCGCTAATTGCTTAAAATCCTGATATAGAGCTAAAGATTTTATGGCCGAGAGGTTTTCATCGGCATGGTTGCCTATGAAAATATCTTCGAATATTTTGATCATCTTTGAGGTGTTTAATTCTTTTTGATCGCCTTCAACCAAAAAACTCCGCTCGTTAAGAATACGCAGAGCATTATAATAATCATTATCTTTTAGGTAAAAATCAGAAAGTTTGCCTAAAAGATTAATCTTGAAATCTTTGTCTCCCCAAGCAAAACGAAGCTTTTCAAGCTCAATAATAGCATCTTTAATCTCAATAAAGTTTACCATTTGGCTTAAAATAGTGTGGCGTAAGCGGGAAAGTGCTGAAAATTTGGCCGAATTAGAATTGAGCAAGGTTTGATAGGTTTTGATAGCATTGCGAATATATCCCTGCATTTCCAATTTTTGAGCCGAAAGATATGTTATTTGAGGGTTTAGATTGCGTAAACGATCCGGAACCGAGCTTAAAATATCAATAAAGTTTTGTGAGGATAAGTCATCACCGGTAGCTATGGCATTACGTGCGGCGATAATGGCTACCTCGTCTTTTATTGCTTGCGGATAATCACGCATTAAAGACATGTGAGCAAAAATAATGGCATTGTTTTCTTCTTTGTATTCGGAAGCACTTTGGGCAATAGTGCGCCAAAATACACCTTCGGTTGTATCAGGTAAGATGCTTTGAGAAAAATCATCAATTGCTTCTTCATAGCGGTGGGCTAGAAAATTGGCAATCCCTGACAAAGCATAAAATTTGGCGGTCTTAGTTTCTGGTAAATCCAGATTGCGCATTTGATTTATTATGTAAAGAGCATTGGTGCCAAGTCCTTGATAAATATAGTATTGGGCTAGCTTAAGACGTAGATTGTTTTTTTGATCTAGAGGAGCTGATAAAATTTGTTGCTTGAAGTTATCAATCACATCTAAAAAGTTTTGCTCCGTCAGGCTTTGAGATATATGCAGGTCAAAAGCATTGGCGTGGGATGTCTCTTTGTCATAATTAAGTTGTTTTTGGTTGCGTTTTAGAACATCTAGATCACTTGTAATATTTAGGCCTCTGCCGATGGCTTTGAGCGTAATGCCGGAATTGCCGCGGTTAAGGACAATGTCTGGAGCATTAACAACAAAAGCTATGCCTTGAATTGACGGCAAGATATCAAAATCAGGATAACGATAGGGCATATTAAATCCTAGTCCCAATTGAGAGGTTGTGGAAATTGATATAATATCTCCTATCTCAGGGTCGATGATGGATAAACTGTTGCCGGTTTGTGTATTGGGGATGAAAAGATAAGACTGCTTTAGACTGTCATATTGTGTGAATATGGTCATGTTTTGGGTTTGAAAGTTTGGTGCTCTGCCAGTGTAAAGATCTAAAATCCATAATAAACCTTCTTTACGTAAGGCATATTTTACTCCTTTTCGCGGTTCTACTATGATAATCGTTCCTCCGGGGTGGGGCAAAGTGTAAATTTGTTCGGCTAAGTCTTTGGCTTCGGATTTTAGTGTTTCAACATCCATACGATTAGGGCGGTCAAAAACAATCCAAATTTTGTTGTTGCGCTCAAAGGTGGCCATGTTTACAGGTGCATTCCACCCAAAACGCAGGCTGACAATTTCATCTTTTAACGGTTGGGACTGGATAGGGGCTTCTTGTCCAAAGCTATAACCCGTCTTTCCTAAAAAAAGAAAAGTGAGTATAAGAAAGAAAATGTTTATTTTTTTTATCCTAAACAAGGTTTTGTCGCTTTGTTGTATATCAAATGTTATTGCCTATCAATTCAGCCGTTACAGCCTGAGCCTTTTCGGAGTTCATTTGCGATAATATTGCCGAAGAGGCAGATGGTTTCATACCTTTGAGTATGGCAACCGTAATCTCTAAATCCATGGTATCAAAAATGCGGGCTGCATCTTTGGGTTTCATTGATGAGTATAGTTTTACCAAAGAATTAATGTTTTCCTGCTCTTGCTCCGAATAACGGTTTATAAGCTTATTTAGGCGTTCTTCATATTCTTTGAGCTGTTGTAATTTTTTATCAATTTCAGTTTCGGCAACTTTGAGTTGAATGGCCCTCTTGTCTATTTCTTTGGAACGAATATCCAACGCTTCACGGCGCTCTGCCAACTCCTGTAAAATCATAATTTCGGAATTGCTAAACGAGGTGGATTTGGGAGATTGGTTTTCTTTGGCGTCTTCCCCTTTTTCAAGGATATCAGTTAGTTCTGCCGTCTCTTTGTTAAGCTTATCCTCTGCTTGAGCCTGAGAGGTTGTAATGCTTACTTTGGGGCGCGGAGCTTGATGATATAAATCAAAAACATTGCTGATTTTGATGCTTAAAGACAAAACGGCAACAAATATAAATATCGGAAGCAGGCGGATTTTGGTTTTGTTTTTTAACATTGTAATCCCTCTATTTAATCGATCTTAGGGCTTTTAATAATTCAAGCTCGGCCGCCGCGCGGTCATTAGCTGGATTGGCTTGTGCGGAAGAATTTGATTCTGCCGCCGGTGTATTGAGGCTACGAGACGTGCTGATTACGTTTTCCAAACGATCGGCAAGAGAATCCGCCCTTTCGTTAATAAAAAGTAAGTCATTTTTTAGCTCTTTGGCGCTGTCAACAACTTCTTTTAACCCCTCAGATGAATGCTCGGTAGCAGTTTTTAGCTTGGGAATGGAGTTTTCGGCCTTAAAAGTGGCTTCGTTTAAGGCCGACACAAGTTGCGCCAAGCTTTTTTGGTTTTGCCGCAAAGCATTTAGACTCTTGTTGAGACTATAAGCATAGATAATCATCGGGATTAAAAGAGCTATGATGATTAAATTGATGATTAATTCCAGATTAGCCATTTTTATCTGCCTTTCCTTCAACTTTTATGACAACATGCTCGTCATGGCGTCCCATAATCCCCTTGAAAAGAGGTACATCACCGCAAAAAATGTTGATCGTATCTTGCGGCATGATGTCAAGCGGCAGAAAAGAGCCCTTTTGCCAAGCGGAAACGTCACTTAGTTTGGCCTCTGTTTCTTTAAGAACGGCTTTTATTTCAACATCGGTTTCCCACAATTGCGACATAAGGTGATTTTCCCATATAGTGTCCCGGCCAAAACGTTCCCCCATAAACATTTGTAAAAGAAGTTCCCGAACTGGTTCTAATGTAGCATAAGGTATCATTAAATCTATTTTGCCGCCGCGGTCTTCCATGTCTATACGAAGATGGGCTACAATTACGGCGTTGGACATCCGGGTGATGGTGGCAAAACGCGGATTGGTCTCTAGGCGGTCAAATACAAATCCAACTGAGGTTATAGGGTCAAATGCTGTCGATAAGTCGCTTAAAATTAACTGAATAATCTCTTTGACAATGTTTAACTCTATTGTGGTATAAGGTCTCCCTTCAATCCGCATAGCTGCCGTACCGCGTCTGCCTCCTAGCAAGACATCTACCATTGAGTATATCAGAGAGCTGTCTAAAGACATAAGACAATAATTGTCCCATTCTTCCGCCTTAAACACACTTAAAAGTGTGGGTAAAGTGAGCGAATCTATGTATTCTCCAAAACGCATCGATTCAATCGAATCAAGCGAAACTTCAACGTTGTCTTGGGTAAAATTACGTAAAGATGTTGCCATCAGACGGATTAAACGGTCAAATACAATTTCCAACATGGGTAAACGTTCATAGGAAACCATGTTGGATTCTAAAATAGCTTGTACTCCGCTCTTTTGGCTAGTATCTTCATTCGTTGATGTTCCATAACCTAACAGAGAATCTATCTCATCTTGGTTTAGGATTTTAGAATCGGAAATCTCTCCATCGTTTGTTTCTTTGTTTTCTTCTGTCACGGTTACTTGTCCTCGTCGTTTCTTATCTCTGAAGCTCAAAAACACTAAAATTAAGGTCTTTTATCTTGACCGGAGATGCTGCCAGATTAAGGCGATACAGCAACTCTTCTTTAAGCCAATATAGGCCTTCAGTACCTTCAAGTTCATTGAGCCTGAGTTCTATAACGTGTCCTAGAATGACGTCATTTAATTTAGAAATAATAACCTCAATAACTTTTAAATCTTCAATATTTGACAATTCTAAGGTGATTTTTATTTTGAGGTCATGCAAACCATCGTTGCTTTTGACTGAAGTCTTGATTTCCGGAAGATCGAAAAAAACAGTCATCTCTTCGGAATCTTTGTTGTATTGAATTATCTTATAGCCGTCTCCTAAAGAACTGTAAGATTTATTCAATGCAAAATAAATGCCGACAGAAATTCCAATTACTATAAGCAAAGGAAGCAGAAAAAGCATAAGTTTTCTGCGCCTTTGATTCGGTCTTTCTATAGCTTCATCTTCTTCTATGTCTGCATCTTCAATCATTTTACGGCCACGTTCCTTACCCTTATTAACTAGATTGTATTTTAGCCTATTATTTTTATAAATAAACGCAAATTTATTAGTTATTAAATGTTTTAGCAAAAAAAATCGTAATTTTATATAATTTAATAAAATTGAAACACTTTTTGTGGTACAATAGTTAAGATAGTGTAATAGGAAGAGTGCCTGGATATGTATTTGTGGGTGGTGTTGACAACTTTTTTGGCGATGATTGCGGCTTATTTGTTGCCGATAAGGGCTGATACACAAAAAGCTGTTAATGTACCCGTGGCTCAAGCAAAAATGATGCAAATGGCCGTTAAACAAAAAGCTGGAATCTTGTTTATGAAAGAAAACGCCTATCCATATTACAGTACCGAGGAAGAAAGAAAAGTTAATTATTCCAGCGGTGAGATTGATGTGACTGATTATTTGCCGCCGGGGTTTATAAATAGCGAGGATTATATCACGGCAGTTTACTGTATGGACGAAGATATGACGCAAATATTAACCGGAGAAGATGCTTGCAGAAAAACTGATGATGAGAAAAAAATGAGGATGCTAATCACTTATGGCGCTATTCCGGAAAAATGGGTGACAATAAGTGAAACTGACGGAAATTACAGCGTCAGACCATCGGCAGATATGATGGAAGCTTTGCGCCAGCAATTTGGAACAAAAGAAATGGTGGGGTATGTGGTTCAAGAAGGAAGTGGTTTTTTTGTGGTTAATTATGAAGGAACAAAGTTTGAAATTCCTCGTCCGGTTGTCGAAAATACAGGAATGGGCTATTATGGAATTGTGGATTGTTTAAATGACTATGGGTCTTGTTTGGCTTATATGTCTTGGAGATAAGGAGAGAGAGCTATGAATATTTTTGAGAAACAAAATTTTACTCAAAAAGGTAGTATGATGGTGGAAGCCTTGGCTCTGCTCGGGCTTATTACCATGGTTACTCCTATTTTATATAAAAAAGCAGCCGAAAGAACGACTGAACTTCAGGATATTAATGTCGCGACCCAGATGCGTATGGTGTCAACCGCTGTGGATGATTTTATCAGAGATAATTATAATGAAATCGGTGCTTCTCATGCCGGCGATGTGTTTAAGTTAACCGAAGCTGAGTTGGAAAAATTAGACGAATATTTACCCTATGGTTTTAGTACCCAAAAATCTAAAATGTTTGAAGATTTTGATATATCAGTTAAGAAAAGAACCGTATTGGATAAAAATGATGAGGAACACAATATCTATACAACGGCGGTGTTGGCTCCGTTAAGAGATAACATAACAATAATGAGATCTTCAAAAATTGCTTCAATGATCGGTGCAAACGGTGGTGTGTATCGAAAAGTGGGTGATGGCGATGATGCTAAGTATAAAATTGAAGGTGTTCAAGGTACTTGGAGTGCCGAGATGGGTGATTATGATTTTAGTACCGACAATTTAAAAGAAGGTAGTTTGGTCGTAATTTCAAATGAAGCCATCAGTTCGGTAAGAGGTGATGTAAGCTCGGATGATGTTTTATACAGAGTTGATGATGGGGATGAATCTAAAAATACCATGCAGACTACTCTTTATATGGATGGTAATGAAATAAGAGGTGTAAGTGAGCTGATTGCACAAGGTGGCGACGGCGGAGATGTTATTATTGGTAAAGATGAATCTCTTACCAGTAATTTGATTGTTACCGGAACAACAAATTTGAAAAAGACACTTAATGTTGAAGGTGATACTACTTTGGGCGGTGCTTTGACCGTTGAAGGACCTACAACGCTTAATGATAATTTGACGGTTGCGGGGGATACAACTTTGGGCAATACCACAATTAACGGTGATTTAACCCAGTCCGGCGGAGATGTTACTTTTAATTCCGATAATTTTACGGTTAATGCTAACGGAGATGTGAAAATTGATGCTGCCGGAGATACAACCATTGGCGGAACTAATGTTAAAATTGAAGGTGATCAAACGGTGGAAGTTGTGGTCGGTGATAACGGAATAACCATTGATCAAGACGGTAATACAATTAATGGCGATACTACATTTAACAACGGCGATGTTACAATTAACGATGGTAATTTGATTATTAACGGTGGTGAAATTATCGTTATCCCTGAGGATCCTAATGATGAGACCGGTATTATGGCTGATTGGTTGTATGCCGCCAAAGGTATTAAAGTCGGTGGTAAAGTCGGAAACAATAAATCACCAGGTGATTATTTTACCGTTGATAGCAGCGGGGTAAGCGTTAAGAGCGGAGGTTTGGATGTAAGAGACAACTTCTATGCCGATGAATCAACGGTCGATATTGCCGCGGACAGTTTTGCCGTAGGCGGACGAGTAGGAGACAGCGGAAATAAAATTAATATAAACGGAAGTTCCGCTTTTATCGGAAATAGCTATAATTCCGGCGGTTCACATGAGGGATTGTTGGTTCAATCGGCGTCATTGGTGTTACAAAATGCTTCCGGAAGTCTTGCTATGGAAAATAATGAGGTGGGATTGTCTACTTCTAACTCAAGAGTAAGACTTAATAGTGATTCTGTTTCTATTGGGGTTGGAAAAAAAGATGCCGAAACTGCAAAGATTTTTGTCGATACCTCCAAGGCCGGAATTGAAAATTTAAATTCTACCAAATCGACGGCTTTGTACTTAGAGGATGGGCAGATGAAGTTTAAGGTTAAGGGCGATACTCAGATGTTGGTTGATGAGTATGGACTTGCTTTTGCTGCTCAGGGCGCAAATCTGACCGGAGATAGTGTGAAAACAGGTGATAGCTCAACAATTCTTAACGGAGGAGAAGTTGCCATAAGCCGTGATGGTATTATTGAGGTAAAAGCGCCTACTTCAACAGATAATAACGGTCGTTTTATCAGAGCCAGAAGATTGGTTAGTGATGTTGCTTATCCGGGGGATGCGGCATTTGACGGATATACCGTTTCCGGAGGTACGCCTTCTAAGCCGTATGACTATTATCAGGTTAATCCGGCTTATACTTCGGTGATGAATGATATTAAGCTTGCCAGCCGCGGCGGTGCCAGATTAAGTGATATTTTGCCTGACTTTATTAACAAAGGCATTTATGTTGTGGATAATACTTATCGAAGCGATAAAATCGGAGATTGGTCTAATTTAAGTGTTGTGGATGGTAAGGCAACTTTGTCATCAGGAAGCGATTGTGAAAATAATACTTGTGTTGCCTCTCCTTGGATGGGATTTGTGCCTGCTCCTCAATGTCCGAAAAATTATGCCAAGGTTATTACGATTAGCCCGATACGTTGGCGAATGAGTGAGGTTTATTCGGTTTATAATGTTGACGGATGGCCCTCAGCAGGTAGTGATGCCTATAAACAGATGATCAGCGGCTCTGATTTTAGTTCGTATTTCTTTAAGCAAACCAATCCGCGAGAGGCCGAATTTGTTATAGCTCCGGCCAATGGTGAGTCCGGAGAACATACTCACCTGCTTGAAAACTCATTTCCGCTGACATTTCAAACGAATACATGGCTTAATACAACAATTGCCGAGAATTACGGTGGCACAAGTTCAAGCGGAACAGTAAGTAATTTCCAAGGTTGGCATGCAATTATGGGCTTTATTTACAGGCCGACGCAATATAAGCAGTTGTTGCTTGATATAGGACAAACAATTTCAACAAATGATATTTATTGGAATATCTTTCCGGTATATGCCCAGGATATGGCTGCTTTGGCTAGTGTTTATTGTTATTTTGATCGCCATCCGTTGACATCGGGAACTTCAAGGGTGTGGACATGGGGAAGTTCTCCGGTTTATCAATATGATCAGCTGAATAATTATCGCCAAGGCTATGATAAAGGGGCTGTTTCCGGTGCAACAGGTTGGGGTTCTGGATCGGCAGGTGATGGTTCTACCATTAATGACCCGGCGTTGGGATATGATGATGCTTGGTAATCCCAAAAAGGCTGCTTCTTAAAAGCAGCCTTTTTGATTAATCCCACTTACAAAAATGAGATATCTGTCTAATCTTTGTGACGGAATGTTATGCGTCCTTTAGTTAAATCATAAGGCGTCATTTCAATGTCTACTTTATCTCCAACCATAACTCTAATGCGAAATTTACGCATCTTGCCTGCAGTATGGGCCAATATTTCTACCCCGTTTTCTAATCTTACACGAAACATGGCATTGGGTAATTTTTCAATCACCTCTCCGGTTAATTCCAAAAGCTCTTCTTTACTCATAACAAATCCTTAAAAAATTGTAATTTAGTTGTTTATAATACCTGATTATTTTTTTTGCAAGTTTTTTATTAAAGGAAAAGATAATGTAAAACAACTGCCTTGTCCCAAAGTTGAACTAACACTTATTTTACCATTTGATTTTTCTACAATCGATTTGGTTATGGCTAGGCCAAGCCCTGTATGCTTGCCGTCATTTTTTTGTTTGCCTTCTGAGAAAAATGGGTTGAATATATAGGGTAAATCATGCGGAGAAATTCCGCTTCCGGTATCTTTGAAGCTGATATCAACATAAGAAGACGATGTTTTTTTGATTTTAATTGTTAATTTTCCGTCGGTGTTCATTGCTTTAATGGCATTGAGAATTATGTTTATGGCGGCAATTTTGAAGTCGCTCTCATTGCCTTTGATATATACTGCCCGTTTGGGTTGAGAAAAAATTATATCCATCCCTTTGCTTTTGGCTTCAAAGTCAAGAAGATTGACAACATCATTGATACATTCGCCACAGTTGATCTCTGTTTCGACATTGTTGGAACTGCGAGTTAGTTTCAACAGACGCTCAGGCACTTCGGAAGCGTTTATGATTTCAGAATAAATCATTTCTATTATTTTCTTTTGCTCATCTGAGTGAGGAATGTTTTGGTAGTATTTATTTATGAGATGTTCCATTATCAGTCGTATGGCTCCAAGGTGATTCTTTATCTCGTGAGCTATGGAAGATGACAAAAATCCCAGAGATGATATTTTTTGTTGATGTGAAAAGTTAATTTCTTGGCTTAAATCACGAATCGATTCAACTATGTAATGATGTTTGTTGTCATAAATCAGAGGTGCTGCGTTAACGGCCAGATGTTGTGTCGGTGCATGAATAAATTGCTGAATAATATTGATATTTTTTTTCTTCTTTTGCAGTATTTCATATAAAGGACATTGAATATTGCTATGATCGCACGGATGATCTAATCCGAAAGATGAGCTATAGCACAAGTTTTTTTCTTTGGGCTTTGAGCCTGTTTGTTTGTAGTAGTTTTTATTGGCAATAACTATTTGGTAATTCTCATCAATAACCCTGATGCCGTCAGGGATGCTGTCAATTAAGGCCTGAAGAAATTTTTCTTTGTCGCTTACTTCTAATAATGTTTGTTGTAAATTGTCAACCATGGAGTTAAAAGTGGAACTCAATCGGTCAAGCTCATCTGGATATTTGATATTGTTACGCAAAGGAATACGCTGGTTTAATTCGCCTTGGCTGATTTTTTCGGAAATGGCCGATATTTTGTTTATCGGGATAAGTAGCCAGCGTTGAATTAGATAGCCAATAAACATTATAAAAATTGCCAGTAATAGGGCGCTTGAGGCAATGATTAGTATGCCATTATTGATAGTGCGATATTGCTCGTCAAAGCTTTGGGAGCGTTCAACAATCATGTTTTGTTGATTAAGTAGAAATTCCGGCTGTTTGTCGTCAAAGCTTAAGGTGTATATTTGTGGATACTCTGCGCGCGAAATGTTAATGTTTTGGTATTCATTTAAAAGTTGTTTTAATTCTTTGGTTAGGTTAATGCTGCGATATAGAAGTTCTATATATTGTTGGTTGCGTTGAATGGAAAAAAATTGGTCTTTCTCTATTTTGGAAGAATAGGCAATGTAAAATGCCGATATAAACAAAAGAGAGGATATTAAAAGAAGACCTAATATAGAATAAACTATTTTGCGATTGAGGCTTAAAAACATAAAACTATCCTTAATGAATAAATTAGAACTTAACAGAATAGTAACAGAAATTTATTGCTAAAAGATAAATAAAAAACGGAGATTGTTCTCCGTTTTTTATTTAGGCCTCACATAATAGAGCATATATCTCGGTGGATTTTTCCATTTTGCGCAATCTTTCGCAAACAGCATCATCTTTCAAAATCCGGGAAAGCATGGCAAGAGCTGTTAAATGGTCAGCCCCGCTGCCCTCGGGTGACATTAAAAGAAATACTAAGTCTGCCGGTTTGTTGTCAATCGCATCAAAGTCAACCGGATATGACGGTTTGGCAAAAAAAGCATAGACCTTGTCAAGCCCGGTAAAGCGACTGTGCGGCAAAGCCGTACCTCCGCCGAATCCTGTCGAACCAAGATTTTCGCGTTCAAGCAGAGAATCAAAAATTGTCAAAGCATCTATACCGCTGATTTCCGATGCCTTTTGAGCAAGGTCTTGCAGAAACTCCCTCTTAGAGCCTGATTTAAGACCTAAGAAAATATTTTTTTCGGTTAAGATATTTGATATGTTCATATTTTTCTTCTTTGTTGCTATTTAGGTTCTACCCAACCGATATTTCCGTCTTTACGGCGATATACCATATTGAAGTTGTCGGTGGCGGCATTCTTAAACATCAGAGCGGATTCATTATTTAAATCCATATACATTACAGCCTCGGATACCGTGCATACCGGAATATTGGCCTCTAATTCGGCAATTGTCAGCGGAGCGTCATCAATATCAACTTCTTCGGCCTCTTCATTTATGGAGAAAACTGCTTCGTTGGCAATTTCTGCCAAACCGGTCTTGCCTTTGTGGTCATTTAACTTGGTCTTGTGACGACGCAGACGAGTTGCTATATGCTCGTTGGCCGCATCAAAGGCCGAATACGGATCACCAGCCGAGCCAGTACCTTTTAGGACAATGTTTTTGGCCGGATGAACAGTTACTTCGGCAATAAAATCATCTTTTACTTTGGAAAAATTTACCGAGCAATTTATCGGCGCCGGAAAATATTTGTTTACAGAGTTTAATACGTTCTCTTCTACATGGTTGCGGAGTCTGTCTCCGATATCAACCTGGTTGCCTGATAATGTGATTTGCATAATTTCTTCCTATAACTAATTTTAATACAACTAAAGTACAGACTATAAGTTAAGTCTCTTTTGACACAATCAAATACTATTTTATTTTACATAAGTCAACACAAAAGTCAAATACATCAAATCAGTTTATACCCGTTTTGCCCGTTTGCGTTCTCCCGAGGTGGGGATATTTAAGGCTTCGCGGTATTTGGTGACCGTGCGGCGGGCTATTTTGATGCCTTCTTGGCCGAGCAGGGCTACTATTTTGTCATCAGATAATATGTTTGTACTATCTTCATTGTCTATCATGGTTTTGATTTTATGTTTGAGAGAAGTGGTGGAGGTATCATCATTGCCAATGTAACTCCCGGCTGCCGATGAAAAAAAGTATTTGAGTTCAAAAACTCCTCGAGGTGTTGACATATATTTGCCGGTGGTTACTCGACTGACTGTGCTTTCATTAATGTTTAGGGATGAGGCTATATCTTTAAGTGTCATGGGCTTAAGATATTCAATACCTTTTTCTAAAAACTGATATTGTCTTAATATAATTTCTTCGGCGACACGTAAAATGGTGGTTGCTCGTTGGTGCATGGCTTTAATTAAAAAAGAAGCTCGGCTTAGGTTTTCTTTGAGGTATCTGGAGGCTCGGCGGTCTTCTTTTAGTTCCGAATAATAGCGCCGGTTAATCAAAAGGCGTGGCAGGCTCATGGAATTGAGCTCAACACGGTATTCTCCCAATTTGGTGCGGTTTATGATAATATCAGGAATAATATAGCTGGTCAGGGCCTCGGAATATGAAGCTGCCGGTTTGGGATTTAGCGTCTTAAGCTCAGTAGCAAGCGCAAGAATCTCTTCAACACTACAGTTGCATATACGGCTTAATTCTTTTAGCTTTTTAGCTGCCAAAAGTTCAAGGTTATCCAAAAGTAGCTCCATCTTTGGCGAAAGTTTTTGGTTGTCTGAAAGCTGTATTTTTAGGCACTCGGCCAAAGACTGAGCGAAAATGCCCGAGGGTTCAAATTGTTTCATCTTTGCTAAAATGCCGGATAAACGCTGTGTGGAAGTTTTTAATTTGGCTGAAATATCTGCAATATTGCCTCGAAAATAGCCCGCGCCATCCAAATGTTCGCTTAAAATCTTTGCCAACAGGCGGTCCGAAGTGGTGTCAAAAGTTAGGCCGATTTGTTCGTCAAGTAAATCGTGAAAAGATTTTTTTTGAGCTAATTTCTTTTCAAAATAGTCAAAGGAATCATCGTCATCGCGCTTGCTTTTTGCTCGATTGTAGTCTGACCAGTCGGCTTCTTCAAAATTGTTAAGCGCCACAGTATCGGAACCGTAGTCATCAAATTCGTTGTTGATGTCAGTATCGGGGGTAAACTCTTCTTCGTTTGCCGGTTGCAAATATATGTCATCAATGTCTGAGGTGGAAACATCATCTTGAGCGGCCAGCTGATCGTCTTCTCTTTCCAACAGCGGGTTGGAGGCAAGTTCTTGTTCAATAAACTCACTAAGCTCAATGTTGTTCATTTGCAATAAATTTATAGCTTGCCGCAGCTCCGGAGTGAGTAACAGCGAGGTTGATTGCTTAATTTCAAGTTTGGGGGTTAAAGCCATCAGCTTACAACCATTACATGGAGAAACTGTCGCCTAAATATACTTTGCGAACTTCCTCGTTGGCAATAATTTCTGAC